>JAGWTW010000006.1 GCA_028868735.1 Hyphomicrobiales bacterium
CAGCGCAAAGGCGCGAGCTACGCCTATTTCCAGTTGCCGCGCCTGCCAGAAAAGCTCGGCGAGCCCGACGCGGCCGCGCTCGCCAGGGCGCTGTCGCTCGAGGCTTCCGACATCGGTTTCGGACGTCACAAACCGTCGGTCTATTCCGCGGGCACGCCGTTCTGTTTCGTGCCGATCGCAAACGCCGCCGCCATAGCCCGCGCAAAGCCGCGCGCAGATTTGCTGGGCGACGCCGTGGCAGGCGGCCGCGGCGCATTTCTCTACACACCGGACGTCGTCGATGCGGATCATGCCGTGCATGCCCGCATGTTCGGCGCTGGCGTCGGCATTGCCGAAGATCCGGCGACGGGCGCGGCCTGCGCGGCCTTTTCCGGAGTCGCGCTGGAATTCGAAAATCCGGAAGACGGCGATCATGCGCTCGTCATCGAACAGGGCTTCGAAATGGGACGCCCCTCGCTCGTCACCCTCGGCATGACCGTCGCGACGGGCAGGCTCGTCGCCGCGACGATCGGCGGTCATGCGGTGCGAGTCAGCGAGGGAGTTCTGGCGCTGTGAGCGATCAGCCGCGTATTTTTCGCGTCCGCACGCTCGTCAGTCCGGTCCGTCCCTACGACTGGCCGTTCGCACGGGAAAGGGCGGCCGACATCGCGACGCACTGGAAAAAGCTCGTGACGGCGCGGCCCGCCTTGTTCGACGGGCGCGTTTTGATGGGACGCGACATCGCGGTCAGCGACGAGAATGGCGGCGTCTTCAGCGCCTCGCATTTCGAGACCTCGTTCTCTTCGTTCATCGCCTGGCGCGATTTCGGCTTTCCCGACAAGTCGGTCTTCAACACGTTCGCGATGGGCGCGCTGCGCTCGGCCGACGGCGCTTTTCTTCTGGGCGAAATGGGCGCGCATACCGCCAATGCCGGCAAGGTCTACTTTCCGGCCGGAACGCCCGATCCCGACGACGTCGTCGGCGCCAGCGTCGATCTCGCAGGCTCGGTCGCGCGCGAAATGCGGGAGGAGACCGGCATAGACATCGACGAATGCGAGATCGATCCCGTGTGGCGCATCGTGATCGCAGGCCAGCGCGTCGCCTGCATGCGGCCGCTCGCGCTGCCGGGGCGCGCCGACGCAATCTGCGCGCGCGTCGCCGCGCAAATCGCGCGCGAAAAGGAGCCGGAGCTGGCGCGGCTTCATCCGGTCCGGCGCATGAGCGACCTCGAAGGCTGCCAGACGCTGGATTTCATCGAAGCCTATCTCGCGTCGGAATTCGCGACGCGCTGATCAGCCGGGATAACCGTGCCGATTCTTGCTCGCGCGCAACAGGGCCTCGGCCTGCGCTTCGTTGCCCGCCGCGCAGGCGGACGATGCGCCGGCGATCTCGCCCTCGATCTGCTTCCACACGCTGTCGTTGACGTTGCCGGTCGCATGATCGCTGTCGGTGATGGCGCGATAACGCGCGATCTGCGCCGAACAGCCGGCGCCCGAGGGCAGGCTCGCCTGCGCGACCGCCGTGCGTTGCGGCGCGGCGGCCTGCGGCGCACGCGCCGTCGAATTGCAGCCGGCGAGCACGAGGGCGCCGATCACAGCGGAGCAGGGAAATAGCAGAAATTTCATCTTGGCCTCGTCGGACACGGAACGTCAGGGTCGCTGCGCGGCGTGCGCCGGTCAACCCGCTATTTGTCCGCGTCGCCCATGAGCTTGTCGATCGGCACGCCCATCTTGAAGACGCCGTTGACGCGCACGACCAGCGTTTCGTCGGCGTAGATGAGGCCTTGCGCGAACACGAGGTTGCGCGTGACGCGCAGCACCTCGGTGCGGCCCCACAGCCATGACCCCAGCGGCACGGGCGCAAGAAAGTCGGTCGACATCGAGACCGTCGGCAGGAACTGGCGGCCGATCTTGGGATGGCTGTGCGCAGCGATCGGCAACATCATGTCGGCGAAGGTCATCAGCCAGCCGCCGTGGCCGACATGGCGCGGGTTGCAGTGCCGCTCCTCGATCCGCATGCCGAGCATGCGCGCGCCGTTTTCGTCGTCCCTCGTCCAGAGCGGGCCGTTGCGGTCCATGAAGCCGCCGCGGCCGTGGAAGAGGCTCCAGCCATCGGGGGCGGGCGGATTGCAGGTCGTCGGGTAATCTTCCATCTCGTCGGCCCATTTTGTCTGACAGTCGTCCCTGGAATGCCCGAACGCCGTCGCCGAAACAAGGGCTTGCCGGTCGGAGTTCGGGGCCGCTCTTGCCCGTTTCGAGCCGATCGGTTATTAAATCGCCGCTCGTGCGCCTGGCGGCGCATGTCGCAATGCGAGGATTTCGTGGCCGATTTCGCCACCCGGATTCAGACCGAAAGCCGTGGGCCCGCCGCCCGCGCCGACTTTCGCGCGTCTGGCCTGTGCGCCTCGCTTTCTCTCGGCCTGCTTCTTCTTAGCCGCCCCTGAGCGCCGGCTGGGCCTGTGGCCTGGGCGCTGAGGGGACCTGCACGAAGCCGCCGGCTGCGACTGGCCCAGCGCCTCGATCGCCGGCATCGACCAGACCAGAATTTTTCGGGACCAGACCATGAGCACGCACACCAATCAGGCCGCCAACCAGGGCAGCAACAAGGACAAGGTCTTCATCTTCGACACGACCTTGCGCGACGGCGAACAATGCCCCGGCGCCACCATGACGTTCGAAGAGAAACTCGAAGTCGCCGACCTGCTCGACACGATGGGCGTCGACATCATCGAGGCGGGATTCCCGGCCGCTTCCGACGGCGATTTCGAATCCGTCGCCGAGATCGCGCGCCGGTCGAAGAACGCAGTCATCGCCGGCCTGTCGCGCACGGGCCTCGCCGACATCGACCGTTGCGGCCAGGCGATCAAGCCCGCGAAGCGCGGACGAATCCACACATTCATCTCCACATCGCCGCTGCATATGA
This sequence comes from Hyphomicrobiales bacterium, assembly GCA_028868735.1. Lineage (GTDB taxonomy): Bacteria > Pseudomonadota > Alphaproteobacteria > Rhizobiales > Beijerinckiaceae > JAJXWB01. The sequence continues at coordinate 2,902 of JAGWTW010000006.1, forward strand.
GCGTCAAGCTCGGCATGACGCCGGAGCAGGTGCTGCAGGCCACGATCGACGCCGTCACCCGCGCGCGCCAGTACACGGACGACGTGGAATGGTCCGCGGAAGACGCGACGCGTACGGAGATCGACTACCTCTGCCGGATCGTGGAAGCCGCGATCAAGGCCGGCGCGACGACGATCAACCTGCCCGATACCGTCGGCTATACGACGCCGCAGGAATATCGCGCGATGTTCGAGACGATCCGCAATCGCGTGCCGAATGCGGACAAGGCGATTTTCTCCGTTCATTGCCACAACGATCTCGGCATGGCGGTGGCGAATTCGCTCGCCGGTGTAGCGGGCGGCGCGCGACAAATCGAATGCACGGTGAACGGGATCGGCGAGCGCGCGGGCAACGCCTCGCTCGAAGAGATCATCATGGCGATCCGCACGCGCAACGACGTGCTGCCCTACGACACGGGCGTGGAATCCACCATGCTGAACCGCGCCTCGAAACTCGTGTCGGCCGTCACGAGCTTCCCCGTGCAATACAACAAGGCGATCGTCGGCCGGAACGCGTTCGCGCACGAGAGCGGCATCCATCAGCACGGCATGCTGAAGAGCGCGCTCACCTACGAGATCATGACGCCGGAATCGGTCGGGGTGTCGAAGACCTCGCTGGTCATGGGCAAGCATTCGGGGCGCGCCGCCTTCCGCGAGAAGCTGAAGGAAATGGGTTACGACCTCGGCGAGAACGCGCTGAACGACGCGTTCCGCCGCTTCAAGGATCTCGCCGACCGCAAGAAGATCGTCTACGACGAGGACATCGCCGCGCTGGTCGACGACGAGATCGTCACGGCGAACGACCGCACCAAGGTGGTGGCGCTGACGGTGATCGCCGGCACCAACGGCCCGCAGTCGGCGGCGCTGACGCTCGACATCGAGGGCGAGAAGCGCACGCATCAGGCGACCGGCAACGGACCGGTCGACGCGATCTTCAACGCCGTGCGCGCGCTCGTGCCGCACAACGCGACGCTGGAACTCTACCAGGTGCACGCCGTCACCGGCGGCACGGACGCGCAGGCCGAAGTGTCCGTGCGCCTGTCGGAAGACGGCCGCTCGGTGACGGGCAAGGGCGCCGATCCGGATACGCTGGTGGCTTCCGCGCGCGCTTACGTGGCGGCGCTCAACAAGCTCGAAATCAACCGCGGCCGGGGCAAGGCGGAGGTCGCCTGACCGACCGTTCAACGGCTCCGATTTAGGGGTAGACACGGCGGGAGGCGTTTGCTATCTCGCCGCCTCCGATGCAAATCGGATCGATGGGCGCATAGCTCAGTTGGTAGAGCAGCTGACTCTTAATCAGCGGGTCCTAGGTTCGAGCCCTAGTGCGCCCACCATCGAAATCCTCGAGCCCGCCGTCTGCGGCCTGCGCGCCCCTGATCTTGTTCAGGGAGCGGCCCGGCCATCAGGTATGCCGCCATCACGTCGGACGCCGCGACGATCGCGAAGGCGGTTTCGCCGATCTCGAGGCCGAGCTCGTCGACTGCTTCGTTCTTGATTGCCGCGGTGGCGATCGTACCGCCGATGTCGATCCGCACGTGCGCGGTCCGTGTCGGCAAGCGTATCCCGGGCGTTGCGTCCGTCGCAGGCCGCGGGCTATCAGACGGGGCGGCCGCGCCTGTCCGCCGGCGCGAAGCGGCCTTGCGAAGCAGAATTCGCAACGAGGACGAGAGCGTGACGACTTCGGCGCAGGAGCACAGGTCACCGGGTCTTTCGACCCGCATCGACGCGCGCGTGCTGCGCCATGATCGCCATTATGGCCTGTCGACGCTGTTTTTCGGCGACGGCGAATTACGCGTTCCGCTGGTTGCGGCGTCCGAAGATTCGGGCGTCGTCGTCATCATCGATGCGCGCGATGTCTCGGTCGCGCTGTCGCGTCCCATGGATATTTCGATCACCAACCGCCTGCCGGGAACGATCGTCGAGGTCGAGGCGCTGGATCTTCCTTACGTGCGCGTGACGTTCGAGCTCGGCGCAACGCGGTTGCATGCGCTCGTGACGCGCGAATCCGTCGAGCGGCTCGCGCTGGAGCCGGGCCTGCGCGCCTGGGCGATGATCAAGACCGTCGCGATCGCGGACGTCGCGCCGCAAGCTTCTGATGTTCCGACGCCGCGCCGCTGGCCCGCGCGCGGTAGCGGGGATTGAGGGCGTCTTCGAGTTCCTTCATCGCAGCCGCCGCGCCGCTGCGCGAACGCCGTTCCATCGAGCGATAGAGCGCGACGAGACGCTCGCCGAACGGCGTGATTTCCGATCCCGTCTGCTTGCGGCCGGGATGGGTCGCGATGACGGGCGTCTCGAAGGTGCGGTTGAGCGCGTCGACCATGAGCCAGCATTTGCGATAGGAAATGCCGGTCGCGCGTCCGGCGCCGATGATCGAACGATGCTTCCGGATCGCTTCGATCAATTCGAAATCCTCCGGCGTCAATCGTCCGCCATTCGCGAAATGCGCGACGATATCGATCTTCGAGAGGTTCGGCGCCATGCCTTCCGCGTTCCTTCGCGGCGAAGGTAACGCGCCGCGCAGCGTGCGCCAAGACCGTCGCCGCGCCCAGTCCGACCGCGCCGCGCGTCTCGACCGTCGACACGTCCGGCGCGGACAATAATTCGTGTTCGCGTTCTAGCGGCCAGGCGAAGGACGCGCAGGCGTGGCTGTCCGCGCGCGCGGTCAAAGGGGGCGCCGCGAGCGCGGCGAGCGCCAGCATTCCGCCGACTCGCAGGACGCGTCGCCGCGCCGAGGGGCATTTCTGTTGTTGCAACGGTCTTCTATATCGTTTGGTATACAGGAATGCAAAGCCGCGCGACGTGGACGGGAGACGAAGATGCGAAATGCGATGTTGAAAGGCGTTCTGGCTCTGACGTTCGCCACGGCTGCATGCGCGCCGGCGCGGGCCGGACAGACCAATGTCGCCGTCGCCGCCAATTTCACGGCGCCGGCGAAGGAGATCGGCGAACTCTTCAAACAGAAGACGGGCGACGACGCCGTTTTCAGTTTCGGCGCGTCAGGCAATCTCTACACGCAGATTACCCAGGACGCGCCGTTCCAGGTCTTCCTGTCGGCGGACGACAAGCGGCCGAAGGACGCGATCGCGAACGGCTACGCCGTGGCCGGCAGTCAGTTCACCTATGCGATCGGCAAACTCGTCCTGTGGAGCAAGAGCCTGGATCTCGCAGTCGGCGACGCTGTTTTGAAGGCGAATGGATTCGCGAAATTGTCGATCGCGAATCCGACGGCGGCGCCTTACGGCGCGGCTGCGATCGAGACGATGAAGTCGCTCGGCGTTTATGACGCGCTTCAGCCAAAGATCGTCCAGGGCAATTCGATCGCGCAAGCCTTTCAATTTATCGATACAGGCAATGCGGAACTCGGCTTCGTGGCGCTGTCGCAGCTGGCTGGCGTGACAAGCGGTTCGCGCTGGATGGTTCCGCAATCCCTCTACAAGCCGATCCTGCAGGACGCGGTGCTTTTGAAGAAGGGCGCCGACGACGCGACCTCCAGGGCCTTCATCGCGTTTCTGAAAGAGCCGGAGGCGCGCGCGATCATCGAGAAATACGGCTACGCGCTCGATCGCTAGAGCAAGGGCTCGGCGCGAAAAAACCGGCCGCCCGAAGGCGGCCGGCTCGTTCAGCCCCCAGTATTTTGATGCGTCGTTTACTTGAAGCTCGCCGACGTGAAATCGACCGAGATCGAACCGACGATCGCGTTGCCGCACCAGCTCGACTTGCCGACGCCGGCGATCGAGGCGGCGTAATTGGCGGCCGGGTCAGACGTGTTGATCGCGCAGCCGGACTTGCCGAGGCTCGAACCGTAGTAGCGCAGGTCGAAGGTCGCGACCTTGTAGTTGTACGAAACGCCGACGTTCCACGAATTGTAGCTCGCGAATTTGAAGCCGCGCGCATAGCCCGTGTAGAACTGCGAGGGATCGACGTAGCTGTAGCCGTAGAGCCAGCTCGAGCGGCCGAGATAATAGTGGCCGAACGCGCCCGACGTGGAGAAGCCGGTTTCGCCGAAAGTGATCTTGGCGTTGATCTCGCTGTAGAGGCCCTTCGCGCCGTAATTGTTCCAGTTCGGATCGTAGTTCGTGTTGGCGCCGATCGTCAGATAGTCGTTGATCGCCCAGGTGCCCTTTGCATAGAGCTCGAGGAAGCTCGGATCGCGGGCCGTCGTCGGGATGCCGCCGATCGTGAAGAAGGTGGCGACCGCCGGCGTACCGCCGAGGTAGTACTGCGTCTTGTTCGACGGATATTTGTAGTAGAGCGCGCCGAAGTCGAGCGTCAGCGGGCCCCAGGTCGGGCGAATGCCGCCGTAGAGATCGAGTTCCATCAGAGGCTGGGTCGGCAGCTTCACGTTCCAGGGCTGCACGCCCGCATAGAGCCAGCCGTAGTGGAGTTCGCCATAGGCGGTTCCGCTGGGGCGGTGGCCCGTCTGCGAGACTCCGCGGAACATGTCGTCCGACTGAAGCTTGGCGCCGAAAGCGTAGTCGAAGCCGGAGCCGAAGACGTCGAAGTTCGGCGTCGGCCAAGCGATCAACGGCTTTTCGGGCGGGGGCGCATCGGGAGCCTTCTTCGTCGGAAGGTCCGCCGCATAGGCGCTCGCCGACATCAGAAGCGCTGCCGCTGCCGTCAGAATTCTCATTGTGTCCAGCTCCAGATCAGGGGAATTCGATGTGGCGAAAATGCGTCTGAACGGTGTACCCAAGCAACGAAGTTTGCTGTGCAAATGCCCAACAACGAGGCAATTCGGCGCAATCCGAGGGCAAAGAAAGCTGGTGCACGACTGTTTGTCTTGGCGTGTTGCGGAAATGCAACTGCCGTTTCCGTTGCTTTGGGCTTTCCCGCGCGTCCCGATCTATGCTTCTGAAGCAGATAACGAATCAGCCGTTGCCCAAATTCGCCCGTCGGCTTCTGCGTCTGGAGCCTGGTCGTGGCTGCGGGGCCCCGCTGCCGCTCGAACTTCCCTATAGTCCGGGCCAATGCTTCGCTCGCTGCCCCTGACTCGCCAGGAGACCCCATGCCTTTGCCTCCGCCCTCCGCCCGCCGACACATTCACAGCCGCAAGGTGCATTGCGAAGGATTTCTCCGTGAGGACGGGCTGTGGGAGGTCGAGGCTGCGCTCGTCGACCAGAAACCCTTCCCGCACAAGGATTGGGAGCGCGGCCCGCGGCAACCGGAGGATCCGGTCCACAAGATGTCGATCCGCCTTACCGTCGACCGCAACCTCGTCATCGTCGGCGCGGTGGGCGCGATGGACGACGTGCCCTACGCGACCTGCCAGGACGTGCCGCCTCGCATGGCCGCGCTCGTCGGCGTCAGGCTCGGCTCGGGCTGGCGCGAGGCGGTGCGCGAACGGATTGGCCGCCGCCAGAACTGCACGCATATGTTCGAGCTGATCGGGCCGGCGATCACGACGCTCTACCAGTCGATGTCCTACCGCGAGCCGCCGGACGAGGGCGCGGCGCATGAGGCGAAGACGAATCCGCCGCGGCCTTATTTCCTGGACGGCTGCTATTCCTGGCGCATCGACGGCCCGGTCGTCGCCAAACATTTTCCGATGTTCGCAACAAAGGCGGAAGAAAAAGCCTGAGCGGCGCGCCTATCTATTGTCGCCGCCGTCCACGCGCGCAATCGCGCCGGTGACGAAGCTCGACGCCGGGCTCGCAAGATAGAGCGCGGTCGTGACGATCTCGTCCGGCCGGCCCGGCCGGCCCGCGGCGTTGTTCGATTTCTGGCGCTGCTCCTCGGTCCAGGCCTTGGCGATGTCGGTGAGGAAGGGACCGGCGGAAATCGTGTTGACGCGCACCTTCGGCGCATATTCGTGCGCCATCGACACGGTCATGGCGTTGAGCGCGGCCTTGGCGCCGCTGTAGGGGATGACCTCTGGCAAAGGCTTCAAGGCGCCGGACGACGACGTGTTGAGAATGACGCCGCCCTCGCCGTCGTACATGCGCTTGGCGACGAGCGCGGCGAGATGGAACGGTCCCTTGAAGTTGAGATTGACGACGGCGTCGAACAGCGCTTCCGGCGTCTCGTGCGAGGGCTGTTTCGGACCCATGCCGGCGTTGTTGACGAGAATGTCGATCCGTCCGAACGCGGCGTAGGCTTCATCCACCAGCCTGTCGATCTCGTTCCACCGGCCGAGATGCGCCGCCAATGCGAGCGCCTTACGCCCCATGGCGCGCACTTCCTTCGCCGCTTCCTCGCAGGCTTCGAGCTTGCGGCTGACGATGATCACGTCTGCGCCGCGCTCGGCGAAGGCGCGCACCATCTGCAGGCCGAGCCCGCGGCTGCCGCCGGTGATGAGAGCGACCTTTCCGGTGAAATCGAACAGTTTGTCCATGGCGCTTCCAGTTTCGTTGTTCATTACGGCGCGGGCTTCAGCGCGCCGAGCCTGGCGGCGTCGAACGCGCGCTGCAATGTCCCGTCTGCTTTTGCGCGCGTCAGAAAATCCGAGACGAAGGCGAGCGCGGCCGGCTTGTCTTTCTGGACTGCGATCGAAACATCGGTCGCCCGCAACGCGCCGCCGAGAATTCGAGAGCCCGGCAATTGCTTCTGCAGGGCCGGCAACGAGTCGTGCGTGAGAACGAAGGCCTGCGCGCGCCCGTCATGACGAGCGCGCCTGCAAACGTCGCCGCTGCGAGCGCGCTGCGCACAGCGCGCCCCTCACGCCCGTTCGAAAATCGCAGCGATGCCCTGACCGCCGCCGATGCACATGGTCTCGAGCCCGTACTTGCTCTTCCGGCGCTTCATCTCGTGCATGAGATTGGCCAGAATTCGTCCGCCCGTGGCGCCGATCGGATGGCCCAGCGAAATGCCGGAGCCGTTGACGTTCAGCTTTTCGTGTCGCTCGTCCTTCTCGCTCCAGCCCCAACCCTTCAGCACGGCGAGCACCTGCGGCGCGAAAGCCTCGTTCAGTTCGACAAGGTCGATGTCGTCCCACTTGAAGCCGCCGCGCGCGAAAAGCCGTTCGACCGCAGGCACCGGACCGATGCCCATCCGCGCGGGATCGCAGCCGGCCGCCGCCCAGCCGACGAACCAGCCCATCGGCTCGAAGCCGAGTTCAGCGAGCTTGTCTTCCGCGACGACAAGACAGGCGGCCGCGGCGTCGTTCTGCTGGCTCGCGTTGCCGGCCGTGACGACGCCGCCCTTTTCGATCGCGCGCAGCGCGCCGAGCGATTCCATCGTGGCGTCGGGCCGGTAGCCTTCGTCGTGGTTGAATATTTTCGGATCGCCCTTTCTCTGCGGCACGGCGACTTCGACGAGCTCGTCGGCGAACTTGCCGTCCTTCCAGGCCTGCGTCGCGCGCTGATGCGACCGCACCGCATAGGCGTCGCAGGCCTCGCGGCTGATCTGATAGTCGCGCGCGAGATTCTCGGCGGTCTCGATCATGCCGGAGATGACGCCGAAGCGCGAAATCGGCTGGCTCATCACGCGGCCGCGCGTGAGACGGTCATGCAGCGTGACGGAGCCGGCGCGCGCGCCGTTGCGCATGTCGGTCGAATAATATTCGACATTGCTCATGCTCTCGACGCCGCCGGCGACGACGACGTCGGCCGTGCCGGTCTGCACCATCATGGCGGCGTCGACGACGGCCTGAAGTCCCGAGCCGCAGCGGCGGTCGAGCTGATAGCCCGGAACGGAAATCGGCAGGTCGGCCGCGAGCGCCGACCAGCGCGCGATGCAGGGCGCCTCGCCGTTGCCGTAGCCCTGCGCGAAAACGACGTCGTCGATCTTTTCCGGATCGATCTTCGTGCGCCCGACCAGCGCCTTGATGATGACGGCGCCGAGATCGCCGGCCTGGACGCTGGCGAGCCCGCCCTGGAACTTGCCGATCGGCGTGCGAAGCGGCGAGACGATGGCTGCGCGACGCAGTCCGTTGGCTTTCGGGGCCATGATTTCACTCCCGGGTTGAATTGGCGGGCAAACTGACAGAGGCGCGCGGCGTCGACAAGTTCCTCGTCGCGATAGTCTGCGATTTTTGTCCGACAGCTTGGCAATCGCGCGCGCATGGGGTTTTCTTGCGCGCCCGCTCGCAAAGAGGCGGACCAAAGAGGAAACGTCATGAAGCCGCAGCCGTTTCGCATAGCGGTACCCGACGAAACGCTCACCGATCTGCGCGCTCGCCTTTCGCGCGCGAGATGGCCGGACGAGGCGCCGGGCGCGCCGTGGAGCTACGGGACGAGCGTCGGATACATGAAGGAGCTCGTCGCCTACTGGCGCGACAGCTACGAGTGGCGCAGACACGAGGCGGCGATCAACACGCTCGATCAATTCAAAGTCGAGATCGACGGGATCGGCGTGCATTTCATCCATGCGCAGGGCAAGGGGCCGAACCCGATGCCGCTCTTGCTCTCGCACGGCTGGCCGGGTTCGATCGTGGAGTTCCTCGAGATCATTCCGATGCTGACCGATCCCGCGCGGTTCGGCGGCGACCCGAAAGACGCGTTCACCGTCGTCGCGCCATCGCTGCCGGGTTACGGCTATTCGTTTGCGCCGGGTCAGAAGCGCGTCGGACTCGCCGGCATCGGCGACATCTTCCACACGTTGATGAAGGAGGTTCTCGGCTACCGCAAATTCGGCGCGCAGGGCGGCGATTGGGGCGCTTTCGTCACATCACGCATCGGGTCGGCCTATCCCGAGGATCTCACTGGCATCCACATAAATCTTCTGACCGTGCCCCGCGAACGGCTCGACCTGTCGAATCCGACCGCGGAAGAAAAGCGCTATTTCGAAGAGCTGGCGCATTTCCTCAACGAGGAGACGGGCTACCAGTGGATTCAGGGCACGAAGCCGCAGACGCTCGCCTACGGCCTGACGGATTCGCCCGTCGGCCTTGCCGCGTGGATCGTCGAGAAGTTCCGCAGCTGGAGCGATTGCGGCGGCGATGTCGAGACGGCGATCTCGCGCGACGCCATGCTCACCAACATCATGATCTACTGGACGACCGGCGCGATAAATTCCTCGTTCTGGCCCTATTACGACCGTCGCCACGGGCCCTGGCCGTTCAAGCTCGACGAGAAGATACGCGCGCCGATGGGATACGCCGCATTCCCGCACGAAATCCTGAGGCCGCCGCGTTCGATCGCCGAGCGTCTCTACGACGTGCGGCGGTGGACGGCGATGGAGAAGGGCGGCCATTTCGCCGCGCTCGAACAGCCGAAGGCGCTTGCGCACGAGATCAGGGAATTCTTCCGGCCGCTGCGTTGAATGAACGCTATCGTGTCATGCCTGCCGGAGCGCAGCGCAGAGCCGGGAACCAGAAACCATAGGCGGTCGCCGGATCCCGGATCGGCCCTGCGGGCCGTTCGGGATGACGCGAACAGCAAGAGACGAAGACGAGGACAGGCATGGGACCGTTGAAAGGCGTACGCGTCGTCGACATGAGCCAGGTGATTTCCGGGCCGTTCGCCGCCACATGGCTCGCCGACCAGGGCGCAGACGTCGTGAAGGTCGAGGACGTGAAGGGCGATCCGGCGCGCACGATCGGTCCACGCAAGGACGACATGTCCGCCATGTTCTTTTCCGTCAACCGCGGCAAGCGCGGGCTGATCGCCGATCTGAAGAGCGACGAAGGCAAGGCGAAGGTGTGGGCGGAAATCGAACAGGCCGACGTGCTCGTGCAGAATTTCCGACCGGGCGTCGCCGACCGCCTCGGCTTCGGCTACGAGGCCGTTTCGGCGCGACGGCCGCAGATCGTCTATTGCTCGATCTCCGGTTTCGGTTCGAGCGGTCCGCGTTCGGAATTGCGCGCCTACGACGCGATCGTGCAGGCGGTGGCGGGATTCGCCGCCTGCCAGGCCGGCGCATCCGGCGAACCAGAACTCGTGCGTTCCTACGTCTGCGACAAGGTGACGGCGCTGACTGCGGCGCAGGCGATCACTGCGGCGTTGTTTGCGCGGGAGAGAAACGGCAAGGGACAGCATGTCGAGGTCGCCATGTTCGACACGGCGCTCGCCTTCATCTGGCCCGAGGGCATGTGGAACCATGCCTTCATGGACGAGCCGCCGCCGCCGTCGCCGGAAGTCTCGGCCGGTTACCGGCTTTGGCAGACGCGCGACGGCTACATGTCGATCGGGGGCTTGCAGCAGGTCGAATTCCGGAACATGTGCCGCGCGCTGGGCGCCGACGGCCTCGCCGACGATCCGCGCTTCGCCAATGTCGCGCTGCGCATGGCGAACCGCAACGTGCTGCGCGAGCTGCTGGAAGAGAAGGTCCGCGGCTGGGGGACCGCCGAACTCGATGCGCGGATGGCGGAAGAAGACGCGCCTGGCGCGCGCGTCAATTCGCGCGAGGCGCTCCTGAACGATCCGCAGGCGTTGCACAACGGATCCTATGTGGCGATCGACGCGGGCGACCTCGGCCATGTCCGCGGGCCGCGCCATCCTGCGCGGTTTTCGTCCACGCCGGTTTCGCCGCGGCCTCACCCTGCGCCGCGGCTGAAGAAGGGCTGAGCGCGCTTATTTTTCGACTGGACCGCCGGCCGCGTTCCACGCGGAAAAGCCGCCGGCGATATGGCAGACATTGCGGTGGCCCATGTCCATCAGCGTCTTTGTCGCAAGCGTCGAACGACCGCCGGACGCGCAATAGACGACGAGCCTCTTGCCGGAGGAAAGCTCCTTCTTGTGCATGGGGCTTTCGGGATCGGCGACGAATTCGAGCAGGCCGCGCGAGGCGTGCACGGCGCCGGGAACCTTGCCGGACTGCGCAAGCTCCATGCCGTCGCGGATGTCGACGAACTGGACATTGGGGTCGTTCACCAGTTTGAGCGCGTGCTGAACGTCGATCGTCTCGATCACGGCGTTGGCTTCCGCCAGCATCTGCTTGAAACCCTTGCGGCCGGACTGTTCGGTCATGGCTTGCTCCCTGCAGCTGAGCCCCGCCTTCGCACGGGCCGCGCGCTAGAGCAAGCCGGACGTCGCCATTTGCCTGCCCGGCGCCCCGGGCCTATCGTTGCGGCCGCGCTTCGCTCAAGACGGGGACGGCGAAATGAAAGTCACGGTCGATATAGATTGTACGCCGCTCGAGGCGCGCCAGTTCTTCGGTTTGCCCGACGTGCAGCCGATGCAGGCGGCGATGATGGATGCGCTGGAGAAGCGCATGATGAAGGAAATGGAGAATTATTCGCCCGAAAAGCTGTTCGAGGCGTGGATGCCCGTCATGTCCGCCAATCGCGACCTCTTCCGCAATTTCCTCGGCGCCTTCTCGCAGGGCGCGACGGAGAAGGGCCGCAGCGGCGACAAGGGCAAGTAAATCGGGCAAGTAAATCGGGCAAGTCAGTCGGGATAGGGGAAGCGCGCTTGAAAAGGGTCGACATTGCGGCGTGGGGCGCGCCGGAAGACGTTGCGCGCTGCATCGATGCGCCGGATCTGCCGCCGCCCGGCCCCGGCGAGGTTCTGTTCGACGTCGTCGCGTTTCCGATCAATCCGGCGGATCTCGCGTTCTGCCGCGGCCGCTATCGGTTGAAGCCGCCGTTGCCGGCGACGCCCGGCGCGGAATGCGTCGGACGCGTCAAGGCGGTCGGCGCCGGCGTGAAGCGAGTCGTCGCGGGCGATCTCGTCATCAACCTGCAACGCGAGAACTGGGCGCAGCGCCGTCTCGTCAAAGAGGCCGACGTGATCCGCCTGCCGGCCGGCGTCGACCTGGGACAGGCGGCGATGATCCGCATCAATCCGCCGACCGCGACGCTTCTCCTGTCCGACATCGTCGATCTGAAGGCCGGCGACTGGATTGTGCAGAACGTCGCCAATTCCGCGGTCGGGCGGCTCGTGATCGGCATAGCGAAGCGGCGCGGCCTGCGGACGATCAATGTGACGCGCCGGGACAACGTCTTTCCGGAATTGAAGGCGCTCGGCGCCGACGTGTGCCTGATCGATGGAGACGATCTCGCTGTGCGTGCGAAGCAGGCGACGGGCGGCGCGCCGATCCGGTTCGGCCTCGACGCGGTCGCAGGCGAGGCGACGGCGCGCATCGCGGCGTGCGTGGTCGACGACGGCGCCGTCTGCGTCTACGGTTCGATGTCGGGCGAGGATCCGCGCGTGCCGTCGTCCGATCTGGTCTACCGCGGCGTAACGCTGAGCGGCTTCATGCTCGGACGGTTTCTCGCGCGCCGCGATGCGGAAGCGATCGAGCGCATCTATGCGCAACTCGTCGCCGACGTAATGTCCGGCGCGATCCATGCGCCGGTCGGCGCGATCTATCCGATCGAGGAAATCGGCGAGGCTCTGCGGCATGCGCAGCGGGCAGGGCACGACGGCAAGATTCTCGTCGCGCCGAACGGCGACTTTTGAGACGCGGATGATCCACTCGATTCGCCACCTGTCGCTCGTTACGGCGGATATCGACGTCGCCGCCGAGGACTATGCGCTTCTGCTCGGCCGCAAGGCCGACGGCGCAATCGAAGCGGACGGGACGCGCCAGGTCTGGTTCTCGACAGGCAATATCCGACTTGCGCTGATCGCGCCGACGGGCGCCGGCGCGCTTGCCGACGCGGCGCGCGCGCGGCTCGCCGCCAGGGGCGAAGGGCTATGGGAAATCGCATTCGCCGTCGACGATCTCGATGCGGCGAAACATCTCTGCGCGCGTCGCGCGCTCGAACCAGGCGAGCAATGCGCAACGCCAATTTCAAAAGGCGGCGCGCGCTGCGAACTGCGCACACTGCGGATATCGCGCGACGCGACGCACGGGCTCGACATCACGATCGTCGAGGCCTTGCGCGACTACGGGCCGCCCGCAGCGATCGCGAGCGTGTCCGCGCTCGACCACATCGTCATCAGAACGCCGAATCCCAATCGCGCCGTCGAAATATACGGCGGGCGCTTCGGACTCGACCTTCGTCTCGACCGCGCCAATCCCGCCTGGGGCGCGCGCCAGCTTTTCTTTCGCTGCGGCGATCTGGTGTTCGAGGTCGTGCACCCCCTGAGGGAGGGCGTCGGCGACGGTCCCGATCTGCACGGCGGCCTGTCGTGGCGCACGGACGACATCGCGGCGGCGCGGGCTCGTCTGACCGGCGCCGGATTCAACCTGTCGGAGGTGCGTCAGGGACGCAAGCCCGGCTCGCAGGTCTGCACCGTACGCGATCGCAACCATGGCGTTCCGACGATCCTGTTCGGTTCGTCGCCGCGTTGAAGGAGAAGTCATGATCTACGAAATGCGCGACTATCGGTGTCTGCCAGGCAGGCTGCCGGCGCTCCTGAAGCGCTTCGAGACGGTCACGCTCGATCTGTGGAAGCGGCATGGGATCGAGCCCGCGGGTTTCTGGACCGTCGAAGTCGGAGGCTCCAATCTGCAGCTCGTCTACATGCTGCGCTGGAGCTCGATGGCGGAACGCGAGGCCAAATGGACGGCCTTCGCGAGCGATCCGGAATGGATCGCCGCGCGCGCCGAGAGCGAAAAGGACGGCCCGATCCTCGCCAATATCGTCAACTCGTTTTTGAAGCCGACGTCGTTCTCGACGGTGAAGTAGGAGAACGGGGTGCCGCACGTCATCGTCGAATATTCGGCCAATCTCGAAGCCGATCTCGATCCGCGCAAGCTGATCGGCCGCATTCACAAGGCTGTCGTGGAGACAGGCGTCTATCCGCTCGGCGGCGTCCGCGTGCGCGCGGCGCGTCGCGAACTCTGCATCGTCGCGGACGGCGATCCTGAAAACGCTTTCGTCGCGGTCCTCATCCGCATGGGGCAGGGACGCGACGCGGAGACGCGTCGGCGTGTGTCGAAGGACGTGCTCGCAGCCCTGGCCGACGAAACGGGCGCGAGCTTCGCCAAACGCGGTCTGTCCCTGTCGGTCGAAATTCAGGAGATCGACGAGGTCGGCGCAAGCCGCAAGAACAACCTGCACGAACGGCTGAAGGCATAAAGGGCTGAATTTTCCAACGCTCCCGCGTCGGTCTCCTTCTTTCGTACAGGATTGCGGCAGTTCATTGCGAACTTGCAGATTCAGGCGTACGCTTTGCGCTAGCCGGAGGCTACGTTTCTCCGGCACATGACCGGAAGCGGACTGCAGTCCCGCAAGGCCTGCGCGCGCCGATCGGGAAACGCTGCGAGGGATCATGCCCGAATTGACGATCAACGGGCGTGCGCAGTCTGTCGATGCGACAGACGACACGCCGCTCCTCTGGGTAATTCGCGAACAATTGCAGATGACCGGCACCAAATTCGGGTGCGGAAAGGGTTTCTGCGGCGCCTGCACCGTTCACGTCGACGGCGTCGCCGTGCGCTCCTGCTCGACTCCCGTCGGCGAGGTGGCGGGCAAGAAGATCACGACGATCGAAGGCCTGCATCCGCGCGGCGAACATGCGTTGCAGAAAGCGTGGATCGCCGAGCAGGTGCCGCAATGCGGGTATTGCCAGAGCGGCCAGATCATGCAGGCGGCGACGCTGCTCGCCAGCAATCCGAATCCTTCTCGCGACGAAATCGTCGCGCACATGGACGGCAACCTGTGCCGTTGCATGACCTATCCCCGGATCGTGAAGGCGATCCAGCGCGCTGCGGCCGATCTGCGCGCCTCCAACGAAACCGCTGGCGCGAGGAGGGGATGATGACCAAGCACGAAAAAATCGCCGTGGGCGAAACCATCGATCTGTCGCGCCGCTCGTTCGTCGTCGGGTCGACGGCTGCGGGCCTTGCCTGCGCGTTCGGGCCCTCGCTCGCGCTTGCTGACGCGGCTGCGAGCGCATTTGCGCCGAGCGTCTGGTATTCGGTTGCGCCCGACGGAATCGTGACCGTCAACGTCGGCAAGGCCGACATGGGGCAGCACGTCGCGAGCACGATGGCGCAGCTCGTCGCCGAAGAACTCGGCGCTGCTTGGAGCGACATGCGCGTCAATCTGACGGGCAACGATCCGAAATACAACGACCCGGCGCTCGGCGCGATCATCACCGGCGGCTCCTGGTCGACCAAGATGAATTTCGACGCCATGAGCCGCGCGGGCGCAGCCGGACGTCTGGCGCTGGTCGACGCCGCAGCCGCGATGATGGGCGCGCCGGCAAGCGAACTCAGCGTGTACGGTTCGGTGATTTCGCATGCGAAATCCGGAAAGTCGAAGACGTTCGCGGATGTCGTCAAGGGCGGCAAGATCACGCGGACGTTCTCCGCCGACGATCTCAAGGCGATCAAGCTGAAATCCGCGGATCAATATGTGCTGATCGGCCAGGATCTGCCGCAGATCGACATTCCCGCCAAGACCAACGGTTCGGCGAAATACGGCATCGACATGATGCTGCCGGGCATGGTCTACGGCAAGCTCGTCATGCCGCCCGTGCGCTATGGCGCGAAGGTCACGAACGTCGACGACAGCGCGGCGAAGAAAGTGCCGGGCTTCATCAAGGCGGTCGTGCTCGACGACAAGACCGGCACGACGACCGGATGGGTCGTGGCGGTCGCCTCCACCTACGCCAACGCCATGAAAGCGGCCGCGGCGCTCAAGGTGACCTGGGACAAGGGACCGAATGCGGACGCCTCGTCAGAAAGCCTGCTTGCGGAAGCAAAGCGGTTGCAGAAGGACGGTTCGACCGCGCTGTTCTTCGTCAAGAACGGCGATCCGGAAGCCGGCATGAAGGACATGCCCAAGGTTCTTGAGGCCGAATATACGACGAACATCAACATCCATTGTCCGATGGAGCCGATGAACGCGACCGCCGAATACAAGGACGGCGTGCTGCATCTCTACACCGGCAATCAGTTCGCTACGCGTACGACGGGAATCGCGGCCGGCGCTTGCGGCATCGATCCCAAACACGTCGTGATGCATCAGTTCTGGCTCGGCGGCGGCTTCGGGCGCCGGCTCGACTCGGACATGGTCGTTCCGGCGGCGCTTGCGGCAAAGGATGTCGGCAAGCCGGTGAAGGTCATCTATTCCCGCGAGGACGACATGACCTTCGACTTCACGCGGCCGCTCACCTATCAGAAGGTAAAGGCCGCGCTGAACGGCGACGGCAAGCTGGTGGCGATGGAGCATGACGTGGTCAGCGCGTGGCCGACGGCGCGCTGGGGGATTCCGGCGTTCCTGACGCCGTCGGTCGACAAGAAGGGCTCGCTCGACGGATTCACGATGAACGGTGCGGATTTCTTCTACACCGTGCCCAATCACTACGTGCGCGCGATCCTGAATGAAAAGGCGCAGGCGGCGACGCCGTCGGGCCAATTGCGTTCGGTCGCGCCGGGATGGACGTTCTGGGCCGTCGAAAGCATGATCGACGAACTCGCGCATGCCGCGGGCAAAGATCCGCTCGATTTCCGTCTCGCAATGCTCGACGGCGCGGGCGAAAACGCCGGCGGCGCGCAACGCCTGCGCAATACGCTTCTGGCGGCCGTCGGCCTCGCCGGCTACGGCACCAAGAAGCTGCCGAAAGGCGAGGCGCAGGGCATCGCCTGCGTCAGCTCGCAGGAGCGTGCGACGGCGACGTGGACGGCCTGCGTCGCGCACGTCGCCGTCGGGAACGACGGCGCGGTGAAAGTGAAGCGCCTGACGGTTGCGACGGACGTCGGCACCGCGATCAACCCCGACGGCGTGCGGGCGCAGGTGATGGGCGCGGCGTCCTGGGGCATGTCGCTCGCCTTGTTCGAAAAGGCGACCATGAAGAACGGCGCGATCCAGGAATCGAACTTCGACCTGTACACGCCGATGCGCATGGGACAGATTCCGGAGATCGACGTCGCGATTATCGGCAATGGCGAAGCGCCCTGCGGCTGCGGAGAGCCCGCGGTGACCGTGGTCGCGCCGGCGATCGGCAACGCTGTCTTCAACGCCGTCGGCGCCCGCGTGCGGTCGCTGCCGATCGACGCGGCTGCGGTCAAGGCCGCGATGAAGGCCTGATCGCTTCGCACGCAAGCAAGAAGCCCGCGCTGGAAACAGCGCGGGCTTAATTTTGTTTCTCTTCCGCCATGTGAGAAAGGTCACATCCGATCCGAACGGGCAGGGGTACTCCTCGCGCTCAGCGGACGGATTGTCAGTCCGCTCTCACGCGGAGACCGCCATGCCGACGACGCTCGTCACTCGCACCTCGCTAGCCAGTGCGCAGGGCCGCCGAACCGATCGCAACGACGGCGAGCGCTCGAGTTCGACCTTGTCTTCAATTCTCCTGTTTGCGGCCATCAGCCTCGCCGCTTTCGCTGCATGCGTGGTTTCTCTCGAGTACGGCCTGCACCCGACGCCTGCGGCGTTGACGGAAATCTCCGCGCTGCTCGCGCCCTGATTAGACGTCCCTGATCAGACTCCCCTGGAGTGACGCGTCGCCTCGCGGTCGAGGTGCGCGTCGAATGCGGCGCAGATCGAACGGATGAAGTCGCGCCCATCGCGCGTCGCCGCAACGACGGGGCCGCTGACGGTCGCAATTCCGTCGCTTTCCATCGGCTTCAGCCTTTCAAAGGCGTCAGCCAAATCTTCGATCCGGCGATCGTGCCTGCCGCAAACTTCCGCAAGGTCGATCGTGAAGTCGCACATCAGGCGTTCGATGATCTCGGCCCGGAACCGGTCATCGGCGCTCATCTCGACGCCGCGTGCGACCGGCAATTCGCCGCGCTCCAGCTTCTCGCGCCATTGCGGCACGGCGGCGGCGTTCTGTACGTAGCCCTGAGGCATGCGGCCGATCGATGAAGCGCCGAAACCGATGAGCACGGGGGCTTCGTCGGTCGTGTAGCCCTGGAAATTGCGGCGCATGCGGCCTTCGCCGGCGGCCGCGGCGAGCGAATCGTCCGCCTTCGCGAAATGGTCGAGTCCAAGTCGGCGCCAGCCGCGCGCTTCCAGAAATTCGGCTGCGCGGCGCTGCATTTCATAGCGCAGACGCGAGTCCGGAAGCTCGTCCTCGAGGATCAGCTTCTGGTGCGCCTTCATCCATGGGACATGTGCGTAGCCGAAGAGAGAGAGCCGGTCGGGCGACAAGGCGAGCGCCTTGTCGATCGTCTCCTCGAGGCCTTTCAGGGTCTGGCGCGGCAGCCCGTACATGAGGTCCAGGTTGAGCGAGGAGACGCCGGCGTCGCGCAGGAGGCCGGCGGCGCGGGCGACGACGTCGAACGGCTGCTCGCGATTGATCGCCTTCTGGACCGACGAATCGAAATCCTGGACGCCGAGGCTCGCCCGGTTCAAACCGCCGTCCGCAGCCGCGCGCACCCATTCCGCGGTGAGCGTGCGCGGGTCGATTTCGGCGGCGATCTCCGCGTCCGGCCCGAAGTCGAATCGCTCAGCGAGCTTCGCGAGCGCCGCGCCGACTTCCGCCGGCGCAAGCATGTTCGGCGTTCCGCCGCCGAAATGGACCGAACCGGCGACCAGGCGCTGCGACAGCGTGTCGGCGACGAGATCGATCTCGCGCAACAGGCGCGACACATAGTCCTCGATCGGCGAGCGACGATTCACGACCACGGTGTTGCAACCGCAGTACCAGCACATGCGGTCGCAGAACGGCACGTGCAGGTAGAGCGAAACGGCGCCCGCGTCCCGGCGCAAGCTTTGCAGCCATGCGACATATTCGCGCGCCGTGACCTGCGGGGTGAACTGGACCGCCGTCGGGTAGGAGGTATAGCGAGGCGTCCGCCCTCCGTACCGCTCGATCAGGAGATCGACGCGATCGGTGGGATTGCTGGGGTTTTCAGCCGCCAGGGCTGTGGACGCATTCATCGGAGCCTCGATCTGCATTAGCCTTTTGGCGCATGCGCAGAGAAGGACACCTTGACGCATGTCAAAGTCCTGGTGCGGCGCGGTATGCACCTTGGCGCCGCTGGGCAGGGACAGGTGCGTCCCGATTCAGCCGCACAGAAATTTTCCGCGCAACAGGGCAAACTCATGGCGCAAGCAGCTCAATCCGGGAAAAGCATGCGGATAGGGGAGGCAGGCCTCCTGGTCGTGCTTTCCGCGCTCGCACTCTTTTCGATCTTCGTCGCATCCAAGGCATGGACGCCGGTCTATGCCTTCCACGCCTGGCTGTTCGCGCTGGGGTCCATCGCCGCCGTCGTCGGCATCTTCAAGCGCTACGGCGCGCGCGACGCCGCGTGGCCGGTCCAGGAGATCGACGGTCGCCCGAACTACAATTACGGGCCGATCAAGTTCTCCGCGGTCATCGCGTTGTTCTGGGGCATCGCCGGGTTTCTCGTCGGACTCTACATTGCGCTCGAACTCGCCTTTCCGGCGCTGAATTTCGACTTGCCGTGGATCTCGTTCGGCCGGCTGCGTCCGTTGCACACGTCCGCCGTGATCTTCGCGTTCGGCGGCAACGTGCTGATCTCGACGTCCATGTACGTCATGCAGCGCACGTCCCGCGCGCGCCTCGCTGGCGATCTCGCGCCGTGGTTCGTCGTGCTCGGCTACAATTTCTTCATCCTGATCGCCGGCACGGGCTATCTGCTCGGCGTTACGCGGGCGCACGAATACGCCGAGCCCGAGTGGTATGCGATCTTGTGGCTCGTCGTGGTGTGGGTCACCTATCTGCTGGTGTATCTCTTCACGCTCGCCAAGCGCACCGAGCCGCACATCTATGTCGCGAACTGGTTCTATCTCGCCTTCATCGTGACGATCGCCGTTCTGGTGCTCGGCAACAACACGGAAATCCCGATCTCGATCTTCTCGCCGAAGTCGGTGATCGTGTGGTCGGGCGTGCAGGATGCGATGGTTCAGTGGTGGTACGGCCACAACGCCGTCGGCTTCTTCCTGACCG
Source organism: Hyphomicrobiales bacterium (assembly GCA_028868735.1). Classification (GTDB taxonomy): domain Bacteria; phylum Pseudomonadota; class Alphaproteobacteria; order Rhizobiales; family Beijerinckiaceae; genus JAJXWB01. Next base: position 22,574 of record JAGWTW010000006.1, read on the forward strand.
CCGGCTTCCTCGGCATCATGTACTATTTCGTACCGAAGCGCGCCGAACGTCCGGTCTATTCCTACCGGCTGTCGATCGTGCACTTCTGGGCCCTGATCTTCCTCTATATCTGGGCGGGGCCGCACCATCTGCACTACACCGCGCTGCCGGACTGGGCGCAGACGCTGGGCATGACCTTCTCGATCATGCTGTGGATGCCCTCGTGGGGCGGCATGATCAACGGCCTGATGACGCTGTCGGGCGCGTGGGACAAGCTGCGGACCGATCCCGTGCTACGCATGCTGGTCGTCTCGGTCGCGTTCTACGGTATGTCGACTTTCGAAGGTCCGCTGATGTCGGTGAAGGCGGTCAACGCGCTCAGCCACTATACGGACTGGGGCATCGGCCACGTGCATTCCGGCTCGCTCGGCTGGGTCGGCTTCGTGTCGTTCGGCGCGCTCTACTGCCTGATCCCGTGGGTGTTCAACCGCAAGGGACTCTATTCGCTGAAGCTCGTCGACTGGCACTTCTGGCTCGGTACGATCGGCATCGTCTTCTACATCTCGGCGATGTGGGTGGCGGGCATCATGCAGGGTCTGATGTGGCGCGCCTACACGCCGCAAGGCTTCCTCGAATATTCCTTCGTGGAGACCACGGAAGCGATGCATCCGATGTATGTGATCCGCGCTCTCGGCGGCGGCATGTTCCTCCTCGGCGCCCTGATCATGGCCTTCAACATCTACAAGACCATCGCTTCGCCTGAGGCTTCGGCCGTCCCGACCGGACGTCCGGCGCTCGCCCCGGCAGAGTGAGGAGAAAGAAAAATGGCTAGCTCCACACAATCCTCCTCGCTCTGGCACAAGCACGCGATCTTCGAGAAGAACTCGATCATCCTTGTGATCGGCATCATCGTGGCGATCGCCTGGGGCGGTCTCGTCGAGATCGTGCCGCTGTTCTATCTCAAGAGCACGATCGAGAAAGTGGACGGGGTGCGTCCCTACACGCCTCTCGAACTCGCCGGCTACAACATCTACGTCCGCGAAGGCTGTTATCTCTGCCATTCGCAGATGATCCGTCCGCTACGCGACGAGGTCGAGCGCTACGGCCACTACTCGCTGGCGGCCGAGAGCATGTACGATCATCCCTTCCAGTGGGGATCGAAGCGCAACGGACCCGATCTCGCGCGCGTCGGCGGCAAATATTCCGACGACTGGCATCGCGACCATTTGCGCAATCCGCGCGCGGTCGTGCCCGCCTCGATCATGCCGTCCTATCCCTGGCTCGAGAAGACGCCGCTGGATTCGACGCATATCGGCGACCAGATGAAGACGCTTTCGGTCGTCGGCGTGCCCTACACGCAGGAGATGATCGACAGCGCCGAGGCCGATCTCAAGGCGCAGGGCGCCGGCGACGGCAAGGCGGCGACGGCGCTCGTCAAGCGCTACCCGAAGACGGTCGTTCGCGATCTGACGGCTGAAAAGGACGGGCTTACGGAACTCGACGCGCTGGTCGCCTACCTGCAGCATCTCGGAACGCAGGTGGACTTCAAGCTCTACGACGACAAAGCCAATATCCGGTGAGGCCGACATGAGCTCCTACGAATACTGGCGTAGCTTCGCGGCGAGTTGGGGAACGATCTATTTCGCCGCGATATTCTTCATTGCGCTCATCTACACGATGTGGCCCTCGAAGCGGAAAGACTTCGAGGAGGCTTCGCACATCCCGCTCATCGAGGATTGATGGACATGGCCAACGCAACTGAACCGAGAGTCGACGCCCGGACGGGCACGGCGACGACCGGCCACGAATGGGACGGCATCGCCGAACTCAACACGCCGCTGCCGCGCTGGTGGCTCTGGACTTTCTACCTCACGATCGTCTGGTCGATCGGATACTGGATCGTCTATCCGGCATGGCCGGGCGTGACGGGATTCACGCAGGGCGCGTTCGGATGGCACGCGCGTTCGGCGGTCGTCGACGACCTGAAGGAATTGCAGGCCATTCGCGGGCCGGGTGAAGCCAAGCTCGCGGCCGCCAAGCTCGACGAGATCGAGAAGAATCCTGAATTGCTGGCGTTCGCGCGCGCCTCCGGCGGCGCCGCATTCGCCAACAATTGCGCGCCTTGTCACGGCGCGGGCGCGCAGGGCGCCGTGGGTTATCCCAACCTCAACGACGACGACTGGCTGTGGGGCGGATCGCTCGACGACATCCAGCAGACGATCACGCACGGCGCGCGTTGGGACGCGGACAAAGCGACGCGCTCGAGCCTCATGCCTGCTTTCGGCCGCGACGGGATTTTGAAGGCCGACGAAATCGCCAATGTCGCGCAATACGTGCGTTCGCTGTCGGGGCTGCCGAACGAGACGAACGCAAACCTCGCCAAGGGCAAGGAATTGTTCGCGACGAACTGCGCCGTCTGCCACGGCGACGACGGCAAGGGCAAGCAGGAAGTCGGCGCCCCGAACCTGACCGACAAGATCTGGCTCTATGGCTCCGACACGGCGTCGATCGTTAACCGGATCAATGTCGGCGGCGGCGGCCAGATGCCGGCATGGGGCGGCCGCCTCGATCCGACAACGATCAAGGCGTTGACGGTATACGTGCACAGCCTCGGCGGAGGTAAATAGGCTTGGACTTCCGGATTGACGATCGGCAGGCCGGGGAGATCGACTCCCCGGCCCGCAGCGTTTCTGGGCCCGCCGCAGACAGCGACGGTCCGCTCTACGAAGCGCGCAAGCAGGTCTACCCGCAAAAGATCGACGGCACGTTCCGCCGCATCAAGTGGGCGATCCTGATCGTCACGCTCGGCATCTACTATGCGCTTCCGTTCGTGCGCTGGGATCGCGGCCCCGGCGAGCCGAACCAGGCGGTTCTGGTCGATCTCGACCATCACCGGTTCTATTTCTTCTTCATCGAGATCTGGCCGCAGGAGGTTTATTACCTCACCGGCCTCATGATCCTCGCTGCTCTGACGCTGTTTCTGATGAATGCGCTCGCCGGACGCGTGTGGTGCGGCTATCTCTGCCCGCAGACGGTGTGGACCGATCTCTTCCTGATGATCGAGCGCCTGGCCGAGGGCGACCGGCGCGACCGCATGCGCAAGGACGCAGGGCCCTGGACGCTCGAGCGCGTCGCCGAGAAAACGATCAAGCACGCGCTCTGGCTTGCGATCGCCTGGTGGACCGGCGGCGCCTGGGTGCTCTATTTCAACGACGCGCCGACGCTGGTGCGACAACTCGCGACATTCCAGGCTCCGGCGATCGCCTACATCTGGATCGGAATCCTGACCTTCACGACCTACACGCTCGCCGGCTTCATGCGCGAGCAGGTATGCGTGTACATGTGTCCGTGGCCGCGGATCCAGGCCGCATTGACCGACGAAAACGCGCTCAATGTCACCTATCGCTACGATCGCGGCGAGCCGCGCATGTCAGCCAAGAAAGCCAAGGCGTCGCGCGCGCGCAACGAGCGTGCGGGCGATTGCGTCGATTGCAATCAGTGCGTCGCGGTCTGCCCGACGGGCGTCGATATCCGCGACGGCGCCAATATGGGCTGCATCCAATGCGGGCTGTGCATTGACGCGTGCGACAATGTGATGCGCAAACTCGGTCGCGACGAGCGCTTGATTGCTTATGATACCGATGTCAACATAAAGCGTCGGCTGGAGGGCAAACAGAACGTCTTCAAGCCGGTGCGCGTGCGGACGGTGCTGTACACGGTGTTGATCGTCGCGATCGGGGGCTTGATGGCCGGCAAGCTCGCGACGCGCGCGGATGCGGGGCTGGCGGTGATCCACGACCGCAATCCGTTGTTCGTGACGCTGTCGGATGGAACGATCCGCAACGCCTATACGGTTCGTTTTTCGAACATGGCCTCGCGCGACCGCGCGTTCACGCTGTCGGTGCAGGGGCTGAAGGGGCTGCAGATGGAGATCGTCGGCGAGACGACTCAGCGTCACGAAAGCGAAGCTGCGGCGCTGGGCGCCGACCAGACTCGCGAGGTGCGCCTGCTTCTGTTCAACGGCGCCGGCAATGCGATCCCGAATTCCACGCCGCTCACGTTCTCGATCGCGGACGAGACGGGCCGGACCGTCGCAACCGCGAAAGATTTCTTCAGGGGACCTTGAGGAGCACTCGATATGCCGACAGTTCTACCGACCGCCGAGGACGTCGCCAGAGAGAAGGCCAAGGACGGCTTTCGTCTCACCGGGCTGCACGTGCTCCTCATGCTCGTCGCGTTTTTCGTTACGGTGGCGTCTGTCAACGCCATCATGATCCACGATGCGCTTTCGACTTTTCGCGGCGAGGTGACGAAACATCCCTACGAGGAAGGGCTTGCCTATAATTCCGACATCCAGGAAGCGCGGGCGCAGGCGGCGCGGGGCTGGAAGGTGGCGGGCGATGTCGTTCGCGACGCGAACGGGCAGGCGCGCGTCGAGGTTTCGGCGCTCGATTCTTCTGGCGCGCCTCTCGTCGGGCTTTCGATCGCCGCACGGCTGGCCGCGCCGGCCGACATGAAACGCGATCGGCTTCTGACGCTGGAGGACGCGGGGAACGGCGTCTATCGCGGCTCCGTCGCCGCTGACGCCGGCGCCTGGTATCTCGAATTGGTCGCCGGCCGCGAAGGCAAAACTTTGTTCCAGTCGCGCAATCGCATCACGCTCAAATAGGAGCGCATCGTCGTGTTGATGGACGTCGACCTGTCCGGGTTCGTGCGCGAGGGCGACGACGGCGCGCGACGGATAGATTTCGCCATTGACGGCATGACCTGCGCGGCCTGTATTCCGGAAATCGAGAATGCGCTGAAGAAAATTCCGGGCGTCGCGCAGGCGCGCGTGAATTATTCGAACAGCCGCCTTGCGCTCGGCTGGAAGAACGACGAACTCGATCCGGCGGTCGCTGTCGAAAAGCTGCGCGTCATGGGCTACGTCGCCCATCCCTTCGAGCTGGCGGAGGCCGAGTCGCGCGACGCCGAGCAAGCGCGCTATCTCATGCGCTGCCTTGCGGTCGCCGGTTTCGCCGCCATGAACGTCATGTTGCTCTCGGTATCCGTCTGGGCGGGAAACATAAGCGACATCACGCCCGAAACGCGCGACATGTTCCACTGGGTCTCCGCGCTGATCGCATTGCCGGCCGCGGCCTTTGCAGGACGGCCTTTCTTTACGAGCGCGCTCGGCGCCTTGAGGCGCCGCTCGCTCAACATGGACGTGCCGATCTCGCTCGGCATCACGCTCGCGCTCGGCATGTCTGTGGTCGAGACGGCGCGGCACGCGCCCGCCGCCTATTTCGATTCCGCGCTCATGCTGATCTTCTTCCTACTGTGCGGGCGTTATCTCGAACAGGCCATGCGCCAGCGCACGCGCGCCGTCGCAGGCAACGTCGCCGCACTGCGTTCGCCGCTAGCTACACGCATCGCCGCCGATGGCGCGCTCGTGCAGACGCCGACGGCGCGAATCGAAGCGGGCGATCTCGTTCTCGTCCGCCCGGGCGAACGCGCTCCGGTCGATGGACGCGTCGTCTCTGGCGCGAGCGAGGTCGACGAGAGCATCGTCACGGGCGAGACGGCGCATCGCCGGATCGGCGTCGGCGACGAGATCTACGCAGGCGTTATGAATTTTTCCGGCGCCCTGCAGGTGCGCGCGCGCGCCGCCGGCGCCGGAGGTTTTCTCGACGAGATCGAGCGCCTGCTCGAAGGCGCCGCGAGCGCGCGTTCGCGCTACGTCGGCATCGCGGAACGCGCCTCGAAGATCTATGCGCCCGTCGTGCATCTGACCGCGCTCGCCACGGCGGCAGGGTGGCTTCTGCTCGGCGCCAGCGTGCATGACGCCGTCGTCACAGCGATTGCTGTGCTGATTATCACTTGTCCCTGTGCGCTCGCGCTGGCGGTGCCGGCGGTGCACGTGGTGACGAGCGGCGCCCTGTTTCGTTCAGGCGTGCTCCTGAACGGCGGCCATGCGGTCGAGCGGCTCGCCGAGGTCGACACGATCGTCTTCGACAAGACGGGCACGCTCACCCTGCCGGAGCCGCGCGTCGCGAATGCGGATGAGTTTCCTGCCGACCTCGTCGAGATCGCTGCGCGGCTCGCACGTTCGAGCCGACATCCGCTGGCGCGGGCGCTCGCGCAACAATCTCCTGCCGGCGCGCCCTACGACGATGCGCGCGAGGAAGCCGGCGCCGGAGTCGCCGCGACAGTCGAGGACGTCGAGGCGCGCGTCGGCAGCGCCGCTTTCTGCGGCGTCGATCCCGGCGATATAGCTGCTAGCGGCGCCTCGACCATCTGCTTCCGGCATGGCGCGGCCGTCGCCGTGTTCGAAGTACACCAGGCGCTGAGGCCGGACGCCGTAGATGTCCTTTCGACGCTGCGCGCGCAGGGATATTCGGTCGAGATCATATCCGGCGATTCCCAAGCCGCTACCGAGGCTGTCGCGAAGCGACTGGGCATCGCAGACTGGCGCGGCGGCGCGAGACCCTCGGACAAGGTCGCGCGGCTCGAGACTTTGAAAGCGCAAGGGCGCAAGACGCTGATGGTCGGCGACGGATTCAACGACGCGCCGGCGCTCGCGGCTGCCTATGTCTCTTTGTCTCCGGTCACCGCGGCCGACGTTGCGCAGGCGGCTGCCGACGCCGTGTTTCTCGGCGACCGGCTTGCGCCGGTCCGGCGTGCGCTCGAAGTCTCCCGGCTCGCGCGTAAGCTCATGCGCGAAAATCTCACGATCGCCGTCGTCTACAATGCGATTGCGGTGCCGCTCGCGATCGCAGGCCATGTGACGCCGCTGATCGCCGCCATCGCCATGTCCGGCTCGTCGCTCATCGTCACGCTCAATGCGCTGCGGGCGGGACGTGACGCGGTCATCGAGCGCGCGGACGCCGCCGATCGCGACGTCCGGGACTTGCGCGGGCCGACGGTTTCGGACGAACGCAGCGGCTCCCGTTCTCGGGCGGCCGCATGACGATCCTGCTCTTCCTCGTGCCGATCGCGCTGATGCTCGGACTGACGGGTCTCGCCGCCTTCGTGTGGTCGCTGCGGGCCGGCCAGTACGAAGATCTCGACGGCGCCGCGTCGCGCGTTCTGTTCGACGACGACGTCGACGCGCAGCAGCGATGAGCTATAGCGATCTCGACCCGATCGCCGGACGAATGGGGCGGCTCGACTGCGTGTGCGCGCCGGGCGAAGCGCGCGGCTCGGATGGCGGCGAAGGCCTGCTGCGGCTGGCCGCCGGCTTCGGTCTCGCCATTCTCGCGCAGACGCTCGTGCTCGCCGCGCTGCCGATGGCCGCCGCCATTGTCGCGCCGCGGCCGGGACTTGCCGGCGTTCCTTATGCGATCGCGCTGCTCGGCGCAGCGCTGGCGACCTTTCCCGCCTCGTATCTGCTCGACGCCTTTGGTCGACGCGCGGCCTTTGCTCTCGGCGCGAGCCTCGGCGCCGCGGGCGGCGTGATCGCGGGTTGGGCGGCGCTCCATCGCCAATTCGCGCTGCTCTGTCTCGGGGCGCTGTGGCTCGGGCTCGCGCACGGCTTCGCCTTGTTCTACCGACATGCGGCGGCGACGAGCGCGACGGGGCCGCGCGGGGGCGCAATCGTGTTTGCCGGCGGCGCGTTGGCGGCGCTCGTCGCGCCGTCTCTGCTCCAGGCCGCAGCCACGCTTGCAGGTCCGTTCGCCGACGCCGCCACGCTCGGCGCCGCCGGCGTGGTCGATCTGCTCGGCCTCGTTCTCGCCGTGACGTTGCCGCATGCGCTTGCGGGCGCATCGAAGGCGCCGCGCACGGTCGCAACCGCGCGTTCGTTCTACGTCGCGACCGGGGTCGGCGCCGTCGCTTGGTTTGTCATGACCCTGGTGATGGCGGCTGCGGCGCCGGCGCTGGCCGGCTGCGGAGCGACAGCTGCTGCGATCGGCGGTGCAATCGCCTGGCATCTCGTCGCCATGTATGCGCCGGCCGCGCTTATCCGTCTGACGGGCTCTGTGCCGACCGGCCGCGTCACACTCGCCGTCGGCGCGATCCTTCTCGCGGGCGGGGCGCTCGCATTCGTCGGCGCCGGCGGGGTCCTTCCGGTCGCCGGCGCGATGATTGCGGCCGGCGTCGGCTGGTCGCTCGTCAACGCCGGCCTGTTGCAATGGTTGTACGACGGCGGCGTCCCGACTCGCGGCATGCTCGCTGCGCACGATTTCGCTTTGTTGGGCGCGGCGATGATCGGCGCGCTGCTTGCTCCCTCAGCTTGACATTGCAGGTGCGTGTGGAGCCGTCAGGATCGACAGCATCGTAGGCGCTGGCGACGCCCCGGAATATTGCGCGGGTTTCCTTCCTGCGCTCTCGCCTTCCCACGTGGACATCACGACTTCGTAGCAATCGTTCTGGCGCGCAATCGTGCCGATCGCCTCGTGGATCGCGCGACCGATTTCGTCGCCGGCGAGCCGGAAACTGGCGATGTGCGTGATGTGAAGCCGTCCTGCGTGCGCTGGCGGCGAGCCAAGCGCATAGCAAAACAGCGCGTGAATGTGACCTCTGGAATCAAGCAGGCTGATCAAGCGGCCGCAATTTGCGCGGCGTTGCGGAGAATTGACGAATTCGGCCCAACGCGCGAGCGATAGATCAGGAAATCTGCACGCGACGAGCGGGTAGGCGACGCCGGCGTCCGACGCATTCAGTTCGTGCAGCGAAAAGAGCGCCATCGCAATTCAGGTTGCCGCATCGTCGAAGATGCATCTTCGACAAGATGAAAGCTCTCGCCGGGACCGGTCCTTGCTATATGTCAATGTAGCCGGTAGGGAACAAGACGATCCTGCGCTTGCATTTGTAGCCAAGGGAAACGAATGGATCAGTCGACAGCAGTCCTTCGAGACGCACCGGCTTGCGAATGTTCGGAGATGTGCCGCCATTGCGAGACGCGCGCGTTGAGCGTGTGCAGTCCGCTCGAAGGCGAAGCCTTCTACGGATTGCAACGTCTCAATCATCCCGTGACGTTTCCTGCGCGCGCGGTGCTCTTCAATCAGGACTCGCCGGCGCGCCATGTCTACACGATCGTGCATGGCGTCGTGCGCCTCTACAAACTTTTGCCGGACGGACGTCGGCAGATCGTCGGCTTTGCGCTGCCTGGAGACTTTCTCGGACTCGCGCTCGCCGACGGTTACGGATTTTGCGCGGATGCTGTGACGGCTGTCAGCGCGTGCCGTTTTTCGCGCGATCACTTCGCTGAATTCGCCGACCAATATCCGACGGTGCTGCGACGGCTGCATGAAATGGCGACGCATGAACTGGCGCTCGCGCAACAGCAGATGGTTCTGCTTGGACGGCGCGACGCGGAAGAAAAGATCGCGTCGTTCCTGCTCGCCCTGCAGCAGCGCTGGGGCCGCATCCATGGCAAGACGTCCGTCACCATCGATCTGCCGATGGGGCGTCAGGATATCGCCGACTTCCTCGGTTTGACGATCGAGACGGTCAGTCGCACGCTCAATCGCATGGCGCGAGATCGTTTGCTGGTGATCGTACCCGATGGCGTGCGCGTGCTCGACGCCGCAAAGCTCGACAAACTCGCCTCGGCCTGACGATCAGGCCTGTCTTGCGCCGGTCTTGAAAGTCTGGTCCGCTCGGACCATGACGATCGCAATCCCGACCTCCAGCGAATCTGTCCGCGCCTCCGCGTGGCGGAGCAGCGGCGTCATCGCGATAGCGACGGTCGTCCTTTGCATTCTCTCGTACCTCTATGTCGACCGGCCGCTGTCCACATATCTGTACGCAGGCTTGCGCGACGATCGCCGACTTTTCGATGCGCTGACGCATATCGTCGATCCCTTTCCGCCAATCGCCGGGGCGATCGCGCTTTGGGCCGCGTTTGGCGTCTTGCGCGGGGTCGCCATTCGCCCAGCGCTCGGCAAGCTCTTGCGCGTCTCGGGCGGCGTCTGCGTCGCGATCGTCGTCAACGATCGGCTCAAATACGCATTCGGCCGCACCTGGCCCGAGACCTGGACGCTCGGCAATCCTTCCTGGATTCGTGATCACGTATTCGGGTTTGCGCCCTTTCACGGGGGGACGGGCTGGGCTTCGTTTCCCTCGGGCCACACGACCGTGGCGACGGCGATCGCCGCCGGCCTGTGGGTCGTCTTTCCGCGTGGGCGCCCCATCTACGCTTCGGGAGCCGCGTTGGTTATTATCGGCCTTATCGGCGCAGATTATCATTGGCTGAGCGACATAATTGCGGGGGCCGGGCTCGGCGCCGCGATCGGGTTGGCCGCGGCGCGCATCGGCGCCGCGTGAACCAGCGGCAGGGGAGATTTCGTGTTGAGCGAACAGGCATCGCGCTATCCAGACCCCGCCATCGTCGCGCTCGATCCTTCGTTTGCGCCCATCATGATCTTCAGCGCCGCGATCGAGCGGCTCTGGACCGGCGCGCGCTGGTGCGAAGGCCCTGTGTGGTTTGGCGACAGTCGCTGTCTCCTGTGGAGCGACATACCGAACGACCGCATGCTGAGGTGGGACGAAACGACGGGCGCAGTCTCGACCTTTCGCCAGACCTCGCACAATTCGAACGGCAATACGCGCGACCGGCAGGGGCGGCTCGTGACCTGCGAGCATCGCGGGCGACGCGTAACGCGTACGGAATACGACGGGTCGATCACGATCCTCATGGATTCTTTCGGAGGCAAGAAGCTGAACTCGCCGAACGACGTCGTGACGACGCGGGACGGCGCGGTCTGGTTTACCGACCCTACATTCGGCATCCGCGGCAATTACGAGGGGGACAAGGCGGAGTCGGAAATCGGCACGAACGTCTATCGCGTCGATCCGTCTACAGGACGTGGCGAGATCGCCGTCGACGACATCGATCAGCCGAACGGCATTTGTTTTTCACCCGATGAGACGCGGTGCTACATCGTCGAATCCGGGCCGCGGCCGCGCCGCATTCGCGTCTATGACGTCGTCGACGGCAAGAAGCTCGTCAACGGCCGCGTCTTCTTTGCGGGCGACGGCGAGCAGGCGCCGGATGGTTTTCGCTGCGACGTGGACGGCAATCTGTGGTGTGGCTGGGGCGGCGGCGAGGGCCATGACGGCGTGACAGTGTTCGCTCCCAATGGTCAGCGCATCGGCCATATCCATCTGCCTGAGCGCTGCGCCAATCTCTGCTTTGGCGGCGTGAAGCGCAATCGCCTGTTCATGGCGGCCTCGAAATCGATCTATGCGCTCTATGTGAATACGCAGGGCGCGAGAGCCGGGTAGGGAATGGACGCCGGCGCGCTCCGCATCGACGGTCGGCGTTTAGGAAAGGGCGCGGCTCCTTTCGCGCCCACGTGCTTCGCGGCCGCCATGCGCGAACTCGGGTTGCGCGGCGGTGCGCCGATCTGTGCGCTTCCGCGCGCCTATCGCGCGGCCATCATGCGGAACTCCCGTCCTTCCTTCATCCAGCGCGCGCGCTCGTCGCGCAACATCGTGCGGCGCACCTTGCCGGCGTCGTCACGCACGGGTTCGCTCGTCACCTCGTAGCTCTCCGGATGTTTGGACTTGCTGACGAGATCGGCGAGGTGGCCGGGCATGGACTGCACGACAGTGTCGGCGTCCGCTCCTTCGCGCACCTGCAACACGGCGTGGATCGAGGAGCCTAGATCGGGATGGGGCAGGCCGACGACGGCGCATGACCCGACGTCCGGGTGTTTCATCAGAGCGGCTTCGATCTCGGCCGGATAGACGTTCGCGCCGCCGCGCAAGATCATGTCGGCGCGACGGTCGGCGAGCCAGATGTAGCCCTCCTCGTCGATGCGGCCGATATCGCCGAGCGATTCCCATCCATCCTTCGTGCGCTTCGGCTCCGCGCCGAGATAGTGATAGGTTGTGCCCGCGCCTTCGACCGCCTTCAGATAGATTTCGCCGGTCTCGCCGCGCGGCAGGTCGCGCCCGTCCTCGCCGACGACTTTCGCCGCGCCGATCTCGACGCGCCCCACGGAGCCCTTCCGCTTCACCCATTCCGTGCCGGGGATGACGGTGGAGGCCTGTCGTTCCGTGCCTCCATAGAGTTCGTAGATGCGCTCGGCGCCCAACCAGCCGATCCATTCTTCCTTCAGCCATTGCGGCATGGGCGCGGCCATGTGGAAGACGACGCGCAGGCTCGAAACGTCGAAACTTTCGCGCTGCTCCTTCGGCAACGCCCAGATGCGGCTCATCATCGTGGGGACGAAATTCACCCACTCGATCTTCCATTTTTCGATCAGGCGCAGCGCTTCGAGCGCGTCGAACTTCGGCATGCCGACAAGCAGTCCGCCTTCGAAAAGCGCCGAATGCGAGATGATGAAGGGCGCATTGTGATAGAGCGGCCCGGGGTTGAGCAGCCGCACGCGCTCGTGCATGACGAGCGGCGGAACCTTCGGATCGGTGACGGCCGGCTGATGGTCGACGATCACTTTCGGGCGCCCGGTCGAGCCGCCCGATGTCATCGCCTTCCAGTAACGCGCGATCGGGCCGTCGATCGGAGCGTCGGAAAATTCTTGCGGCGAGAAATCCGCGGGCAGGCGATTGGGCGCGCTCCAGTCTTCCTCGCCGCCGACGACGAGCGAAGGCTTCATCAAATCGAGGATGGCGGCGGCTTCGCCGCGCGGCAGTCGATATGAGAGCGAACTTGGCGTCGCGCCGCATTTCCACACGGCGAAAGAATTTTCGTAGAAGACGTTCGAATTCGGAAGGCCGAGCGCGACGAAATCACCCGGTTTCACACCCTTCGCCATAAAGGCGCGCGCGCGCATGTTGGCGCGGCGTTCGAGTTGATTCCAGGTCAGGCTCTCCTCGCCATGAACGATGGCGATGCTGTCAGGGCCATTCCGCTCGGCGTGCCAGCGTGGAACGTCGGCCATGGGAATCAGCATTCTCTTTGTCTCCGGGCTTGGTCGCGCCGCGACGGAACCGATCCGGGACGCAGCACGTTTGAGGCGGGGGTCAGACTTATCCTGAACCGGAGAAATCTCATGCGCAAAGCATTTTATCTCGCCGCCTTCGTTGTTGCGTTTCCGCTGGCCGTGCAGGCGCAAGGCGTCTTCGGCGGCGCGGCGCGCGGCGCAGAGAACGGCGGGCGCGTCGCGGGACCGCCCGGGGCGGTCGTAGGCGGCGCCGTAGGTGCGGTGACGGGCGGCGTCGCGGGATTGCTCGGGATAGATCAGCGGCCGCGCTTCCGCCAATACGTGGTGCAGGAACATGTACCGTCCTATCGCTGGGGCGGACGCGTAGCGGTCGGCGAGACGCTGCCTGTCGAGGGCGTGACCTTTTACGAGGTTCCTGCCGAATACGGCGTTCACGGATACCGCTACACGGTCATCAACGGCGAACCGGTGCTGGTCGATCCGCACACGCGGCGGATCGTGGAGGTCGTTCAGTAAGCGTAGCGTTTCCGCGTAAAGTATGCGCGCAGGCGGCGGACCGGGCCTCCCGATCCGCCGCCTGCTGTTGACGCAAGCGGCGGGAGCGGGTCTCTTTAGGGCCAAACCAAGCCTCGGAGAGACCATGCCTATCGTCAACCGCGTCGCCGAACTGTCAGACGATGTCGCCGCCTGGAGGCAGGATTTCCACGAGCATCCCGAGCTTCTTTTCGAGGTTCACCGCACTGCGGGGATTGTCGCAGACAAGTTGAGGGAGTTCGGCTGCGACGAGGTGGCGACCGGGATCGGACGCACCGGCGTCGTCGGCATCATCAAGGGCCGCAAGGGCGCGGGCCCCACGATCGGCTTGCGCGCCGACATGGACGCGCTGCCGATTCCGGAGGCGACCGAGGTCAAGCATAAATCGAAGAACCCGGGCCTCATGCACGCCTGCGGTCATGACGGCCACACGGCCATGCTGCTCGGCGCCGCGCGCTACCTGGCAGAGACACGAAATTTCGCGGGGTCCGTCGCGGTGATCTTTCAGCCGGCGGAAGAAGGCGGCGGCGGCGGCCGCGAGATGGTCGCCGACGGCGTGATGGACCGATTCGACGTCAAGCAGGTCTACGGCATGCACAATGCGCCGGGCATTCCGGTCGGCGCATTCGCGATCAAGTCCGGTCCGGTAATGGCCTCGGCCGATCGCTTCGAAGTGGAGATCACCGGGCATGGCGGCCATGCAGCAAAGCCCAACGAATGCATCGATCCGATCATTGCGGGCTCGCTGATCGTCAACGCACTGCAGACGATCGCCTCGCGTAACGTCGATCCGATCGATTCGATCGTCGTGTCGGTGACGCAGTTCCATTCGGGCACGGCCAACAATATCATTCCGCAAACCGCGCATCTCACCGGGACGATCCGCGCGCTGAAGAACGAGACGCGCGCGCTCGGCAAGAAGCGCTTCCACGAGATCGTCGAGGGCATAGCCGCCGTGCAGGGCTGCAAGGTCAAGATCGATTTCGAGGACGGCTATCCCGTCACGATCAATCATGCGGAAGAAACGGATTTCGCGATCAAGGTCGCGCGCGAAGTCGCTGGCGCCGACCGGGTGATGCCCAACATGCCGCCGGTGATGGGCGCGGAAGACTTTTCCTACATGCTGGAGGCGCGGCCAGGCGCCTTCATCTTCATCGGCAATGGCGCGACCGCCGGCCTGCATCATCCGAAATACGATTTCAACGACCAGGCGATTCCCTACGGCGTCAGCTATTGGGCGCGTCTGGTGGAGAACGCGCTGCCGGGGTGAGGCCGTTCGTCCTCCGGACGCGGTCGCAGAAAGCGTCGAGCGCCGGGCGCCTCGATGACGGGCGGTGGATATCGCCGCTTTCGCGGGGAGGACAAGCGGATCAGCGGCCGAGTTTCGCTATGACGTTTGCCGCGATCTCGTCCGGCGTTCCCGCGACGGAAACGACGATCGCATGCTCGTCGGGCGTCGGCCGCTCCAGCGTGGCGAACTGGCTGTCGAGCAGGCTTGTCGGCATGAAATGATTTTTTCGTGCGCCCATGCGCGCGGCGATCAGGTCGTGCGAGCCTTCCAGCAACACGATCCGGACGCCTTTACGCGCGCCGACGATCACATCGCGATAGCTGCGCTTCAGCGCGCTGCACGAGACGATGGCGTGGCCGCCGACCGCGATCGTCTTGTCGATGTGGGATGCGATCGCCGCAAGCCAGGGCTTGCGGTCCTCGTCGGTCAGCGGATGTCCGGCGCGCATCTTCGTGACATTCGCCGCGGGATGAAATTCGTCTGCGTCCGCGTACGGCCAGCCGAGCATTTCGGACAGTTTCTTACCGATGGTCGTCTTACCGGAGCCGGCGACGCCCATCAGCAGAATGACGGCGGGGAGATCTTCCGTCATGCCGTCGGCCGCCAGCGGCGATGATCGCGCGCAAGAAGCGCGTCTGCTTCGGCGGGTCCAGTCGATCCCGCGCGATAGAGCGCAAGCCCGCTTTCGCCAGCCTGCCTCCACGCGCGCAGGAACGGCTCGACCGCGCGCCAACCGGCTTCGACGCCATCGTCGCGTTGGTACAGCATGCCGTCGCCGATCATGCAGTCGAACAGCAGGGTTTCGTATCCGGTCGCCGGCGGCGTGTCGAAGAAATCCGAATATTTGAAGTCCATCGCGACGCGCGTGATGGCGAGGTTGGGACCGGGCGTCTTGGCGTTGAACTGCAACGTGATCCCTTCGTCCGGCGCAATCTGCAGGACGAGATAGTTCGAGCGCAGGCCGTCGAGATCGATGCCCCGAAACATGGAGATCGGCGCCTCGCGGAATTTGATCGCGACCTCCGTGTAGCGTCTGGCGAGCGCCTTGCCCGTGCGCATATAGAACGGCACGCCGGCCCAGCGCCAGTTGTCGATCGCAAGCCGCAGGGCGACGAACGTCTCCGTCGTGCTGTTCGGCGCGACGTCCTTCTCGCTCCGATAATCGGCGATCTGCTCGTCGCCGATCTTGCCGGCTACATATTGCGCGCGCACGGAATTGGCGAGCGCCTCCTCGGGCGTCCATTGCCGGATCGCGTCGAGCGCACGCGCCTTCTCCGAACGCACGCTCTGCGCGTCGAGTCGGGCCGGCGGCTCCATGGCGACGAGCGAGAGCAGTTGAAAAAGATGGTTCGGCACCATGTCGCGCAGCGCGCCCGTTTCGTCATAGAACGCGCCGCGGCGGCCCACGGTGACGCTTTCGGCCACCGTGATCTGCACGTGGTCGATATGCTCGCGCTTCCAGATCGGCTCGAACAGGCCGTTGGCGAAGCGCAGCATCAGAATGTTCTGGACCGTCTCCTTGCCGAGGTAATGATCGATCCGGAATATCTGGTCTTCTTTCAGGATCGCGCGTAATTCGCTGTTGAGTTTCGTCGCGGATGCGAGATCCGAGCCGAACGGCTTTTCGATGATCACGCGGACATAGCTGCCGTTGTTCTCTCCGGTGAGGCCGGCCTTGCCGAGCGCCTGCACGGTTGGCGCGAAGCCCTTGGGCGGAATGGCGAGGTAGAAGATGCGATTGCCGTGCGTGTCGTGCTTTTCGTCGGCGTCGGCGAGGGTCTTCTTCAGCGTCTCGAAGGAAGCAGGGTCGGAGGCGTCCGCGACGACGGTTTGCACGCGCTCCAGAAGCGCGTTCGCGACTTTCTCGTCTACGGGCGGCTTGCAGAATTGCTTCAGGCCGTCGCGCAGATGGTCGCGCATTTCGCGCTCGCCAAATTCGCTGCGCGTGACAGCGATGATCGCAAAGCCTTCCGGCAGCAGTTTTTGCACGGCGAGATTGTACAGCGCCGGAAAGACGAGGCGATGGGTGAGATCGCCGTTGGCGCCGAACAGCACGAAGGCGCAGGGCGGCGCCTTGCGGATGGAGGAAAGGGTCATGCCTTCAGCCTATTTCGCTTCGCCGTGGCCGCCGAATCCCTTGCGCATGGCGGAAAGGATCTTGTCGGCGAAGGTCGCCTCCTCGCGCGAACGGAAACGCGCGTAGAGCGCAGCAGTGAGCACGTTGGCCGGCACGGCCTCCTCGACGGCGGCGTCGACCGTCCAGCGTCCTTCGCCGGAATCTTCGACGCGGCCCGTGAAGGCGGCGAGCGCGGGATCGGCGGCGAGCGCGCTCGATGTCAGATCCAGCAGCCATGAGGTGACGACGCTGCCGCGTCGCCAGACTTCCGCGATGTCGGCGATCTCCAGATCGAACTTCTCGTCGGGCGCGCGTCCGTCGTCGCCGGCGTGGCGGAGAATGTCGAAGCCCTCGGCATAGGCCTGCATCAGCCCGTATTCGATGCCGTTGTGGATCATCTTGACGAAATGGCCTGCGCCGACCGGACCGGCGTGCAGATAACCCTGTTCGACGCGCGGATCGCGGTTTTGCCGGCCCGGCGTCTTCGGAATATCGCCGGCGCCCGGCGCGAGCGCCTTGAAGACGGGATCGAGACGCTCGACGCTCTGCCTGTCGCCGCCGATCATCAGGCAATAGCCACGATCGAGACCCCAGACGCCGCCCGATGTGCCGACGTCCAGATAGAGCACGCCTTTCTCCGCCAGCCTTTTCGAACGCGCAATATCGTCGCGCCAGAAGGTATTGCCGCCGTCAATGACGACATCGCCGCGCTGCATGTGGGAGGCGGCTTCGAAGATCGCGCCTTCGGTGATCTTGCCGGAGGGCAGCATGATCCAGACCGTGCGGGGCGCGGCGAGTTTCGAGACGAGGTCGGCGAGCCCGGACGCAGCCGTCGCTCCGTCCTTCGCCAGCGTCGCCACCGCCTTGTCGTCGCGGTCCCAGCAAACGATTTCATGGCCGGCCCGCATGAGGCGCCGGGCGATATTGGCCCCCATGCGGCCGAGCCCGACGAGACCAATCTGCATACCGTCCTCCCGCAAGCGTAGCTGGACAACAGAATTAGGTCGCAACAGGATCGGCGCCAAGGCCGCTGACAGGCCGGGGAGGGAAGGATGAGACTTCAGGGCAAGACGGCCGTCGTCACTGGCGGGGCCGGAAACATAGGACTTGCGGCAGCGCAGCGGTTTCTGGCCGAAGGCGCGCGGGTGCTGATCGTCGATCGCGGGGAGGACCGCGTGAACGAGGCGCTGCGCCAGCTCGCCAGCAACGATGTCCACGGACTCTCCGCCGATGTGACGGACGGCGACGATACGGCGCGTTATGCGGCCGAGGCGCAAAGGCTGTTCGGACAGACCGATATTTTCTTCAATAATGCGGGCATAGCCGGCGCCGTAGCGCCCATCACCGCCTATCCCGACGCCGAATTCGACCGCGTGATGGCCGTCAACGTGCGCGGCGTTTTTCTCGGGCTGAAACACATGCTGCCCGCCATGCGCGACGGCGGTTCGGTCATCTGCACCTCGTCGGTCGCGGGCCTTCGCGGCAGCGCGGGCATGGCGGCCTATGTCGCAAGCAAGCACGCGGTCGTCGGGCTGATGCGGGTCGCCTCGGTCGAGGCGTCTGCGCGCAGGATACGCGTCAATACGATTCATCCCGGCCCGGTCGAGGGCGACATGATGGGCGAACTCGAGCGGGGCATGGCGCCGGCCGATCCAAAGGCGGCGCACGCCCTCGTGTTGCAGAGGATGCGGCTCGGGCGTTTCATCGAACGCAAGGAGATCGCCGATCTCGTGACATTCCTCGCCAGCGACGAGAGCCGCATGATCAGCGGCGCGACGATGGTGATCGACGCCGCCATGGCGGGCGGCTGACGGCGATGAGCGACATGAACGCCACGGGATCCCTGCATCCCTTCAACGGCCTCGACATCGCAGAACTCGTTCGCATCCGCGCACGCACGCGCCGCGATCATCCGTTCCTGATCTGGGAGCCGTTCGAGGGGCGCGGCGAGACGCTGAGCTACGGCGCATTTCACGACCGCGTCGCGCGCCTTGCCGCGGGTATGGCCAAGCGCGGCGTGAAAGCCCGCGACTATGTGCTCATCCATCTCGACAATTGCCTGGAAACGCTTATCGCCTGGTATGCCTGCGCCGATCTCGGCGCAGTTCCGGTGACGACCAACGCGCGCTCGTCGCTCGACGAGCTCATTTATTTCGCGGATCATTGCGGGGCGATCGCCGCGATCACGCAGCCGAAATTCGCCGAGCTCGTGAACCGGGCCTCGAAGAATTTCCGCTTCATCGCCGTGACGTCGCACGACAATGGCGCCGCGCCGGCCGCTGGCCATGCGCCGGGCGCCGATTCCTTCGAGGCGCTCTGTGGCGAGGCGGGCGATGCGCCGAGACGCGCGGTCGATCCGCTACATCCGATGGGCGTGCAATACACGTCTGGAACCACATCGCGGCCGAAGGGCGTGCTGTGGACGCACGCCAACGCGCTCTGGGGCGCGCGCATCAACGCCGTGCACGAGGATTTGCGGCGCGACGACGTGCATCTCGTCCATCTACCGTTGTTTCACACGAATGCGCAGGCCTATTCGATTCTCGCGACATTGTGGGCGGGTTCGACCGCGGTCGTCATGCCGCGTTTTTCGGCGAGCCGCTTCTGGCCGATCTCGCTGCGCAACCGATGCACCTGGACTTCGCTCATTCCATTCTGCGTCAAGGCGCTGATGGATCAGGACAAGCCGTCCGAGCATTTCTACCGGCTGTGGGGCAGCGCGATCTGCGAGCCGCCAACCGACGCGCATTTCGGCGTCAAGACGATCGGCTGGTGGGGCATGACGGAAACGATCACGCACGGCATCGTCGGCGACGTGTTTTTGCCGAACACGCCTCTGTCGTGCGGTCGCCCGGCGCCGGAATATGGCATTCACATCGAGGACGAGGCGGGCAATCCCGTGCGTCCAGGCGAGACGGGCCATCTCATGGTGCGCGGCGTGCGCGGGCTTTCGCTGTTTGCCGAGTACATCAACAATCCGCAGGCGACCGCCGACAGTTTCGACGCGCGCGGCCTGTTCAGGACCGGAGATCGCGTGACCCTGCAGGAGGATGGTTCGATCCGTTTCTCCGACCGCGACAAGGACATGCTGAAGGTCGGCGGCGAGAATGTCGCGGCGTCCGAGATCGAGCGCGTCATCATCACGGTGCCGGGCGTGCGCGAAGCGGCCGTCGTCGCCAAGCCGCATCCCATGCTCGACGAGGCCCCGGTCGCATTCGTGATCGCGGACGAGAGCGTCGCCGATGCCGACAAGCTGTCGGCGCAGATCATGGCTGCTTGCGCGGGGACTCTCGCCGATTTCAAGCGGCCGCACGAGGTGCGGATCGTGCAGGACATGCCGCGCTCGACGCTCGAGAAGGTCGCGAAGGCGGAACTGCGAAAGCTGCTGAAAGCCTGAGCGCGCGCTACATCGCGGGCAAGCCGAGCGCGGCGCGCAATCGCGTCTTGAGCACGGCGCCGTCGCGCTCGGGAATGACGCGCGGCTGATCGGCGGCGTCGATTGCGACGACGATCACGCGCGGATTGCCTGCCGGCGCGGCGAGCGTGGCCGCGAGTGCGTCGATCTCGGCGAGCGTCGTTACGTGCATCGCCTCGGCTACGCCTGATCCGCGCGCAATGGCCGCGAGGTCGGCGCCGAGGGCGGTGTGCGAGGGCTGGCCGCCCGTCTCGCCATAGGCGCGATTGTCGAGCACGACGATGGTGAGATTTTGCGGCTGCTGGGCGCCGATGGTCGCGAAGGCGCCGAGCCCCATCAGCATCTCGCCATCGCCCGTCACGACGACGATCGATTTCTCGGGCTGCGCCAGCGCGAGGCCGAGTCCGACCATGGCGGCGCCGCCCATCGCGCCCCAGAGATAGAAATTGCGGTCGTCGTCGCCGGCGGCCGCGACGTCATAGGTCGGCGCGCCAAGGCCGGTGACGACGAGACAGCCGCCGCGTTGCGCGAGGAGGCGCGCGACGGCCTGACGGCGGTCGAGACGATCGCTCATTGCCTGTCCTCCGCCATGAAATTCTTGGCGCCGATCAGGCGCTGCCCCAGGAATACGGCGCTCGCGCTGCCGCCCTCGAACGCCATTGACAGCGCCGCCTCGACCGCCGGCGCGACATCCTGCGGTTCGTCGGCGCGCAGGACCCGCAGGCCCATGGCTTCGGTGACGGTTTGCGCGGCGCGGCTCATCGGGACCTGCCAGGGATTGAATTCGCCCCATTCGCCGCGCATCGTCACCAGCGCGACGAAGGGCGTGCGGCATTGCGCGACGAGCGAGAACATGTTGACGCAATTTCCCACGCCGCTCGATTGCATCAGCATGACGCCGCGCTGGCCGCCGAGCCAGGCGCCGGCGAGCAGCGCGACGCCTTCCTCTTCGGTCGTCAAAGGCACTGCGCGCATCGCGGGCGCGGCCTGCACGGCGCGAATGAGCCGCGCATGGCCGCCGTCCGGCACGTAGACGACCTGCCTTACATCGTGTCGCTCGAGCGCGGCGAATATTTGCAGCGGCCAGTCGGACAAAGGTCTCTCCCGGATATTTCGCCTAGCTTAGCCGCTTCGTTCGCGGCCTGTCGATGCTCGCTTTCGCGACGGTTGCGGCGATGGCTGCGACTGCAGCGGCGGTGCGCGAGCCGATCGATTCGACCCAGTTGGCGTCGAACACGAGATCGGGAAGCTTCGCTTCGCATCTCACGATCCGCAATTCGCCGCGTCGCAGTTCGCCGGCGACGATCGCCGGCGGAATAACGGCGACTCCGAGATTTTCGACCGTCATGCGCACGACGGTCGCGAGCGAAGCGGAGGCATGCAGCCGCGCTGGCGGCATGTGCGGGCGATTGAACAGGCTCGCAACGACGCTGTAGGGCTGCGTGTTGCGCGAGAAAGTCACGATCGGATGCTGCGCGACTTCCTCGATGCGCGCCGCTCGCTTCGGCCATTCGATCGTCGGGCTCGAAATGAAGGCGAGCGGATAGACGGCGAGCGGCAGCTTCTGCGCGTTCGGCGCGTTGAGCGGGCCGATGAGAAAGGCGAGATCCAGTTCCTGCACGCGCAGCCGCTCGCGCAGGTTCGGCGAAATGTCGACCTCGATCTCCAGAGCAAGCTGTGGAAAGCGGTCGCTGACCGCCTTCAGAAAGGGCGTGAGCCAGGTATGCACCACCGTTTCCGCGACGCCGAGCCGCAGTACGCCGCGTGCGGTCGAAACATCGCCCACAGCCTCCAGCATTTCCGCGCGCAGGCCGAGCAGCTTTTCAGCATAGACCAGCAACTCGCGCCCGCGCGGCGTCGGCGCGATCGCACGTGTTTCGCGCGATAGCACGCGCACGCCCAATTGCGCCTCGAGCGCCGCGACGCGCTGCGAAATCGCGGGCTGGGTCGTGTTGAGCTTGGCGGCGGCGCCGCGGAACGAGCCGAGCGTCGCCACCCAGAAGAAGGTCTCGAGCTCCCTGAAATCGACCATCACTGGACGATAAGCAATATTTATCTCACCGCATAGAAAAAATCGATTGGACATTATCGCCGCCCACGACCGATCATTCGTCACCGCGAACGACAAGGCAGTGCGATGAATCTCCACGCGCCCCGTGCAGCCTCCGACATGGCGGACGGCCAAGCCGTCCGGCTCGCCTGCCGCGCCGGACGCATTTCGGGAACGACGGCTGGTCTCGCGCCGGGCTATGTGCAAGGCAACCTCGTTATCCTGCCCAAGGACGATGCGACGGATTTCCTCCGGTTCGCGCAGGCCAATCCGAAACCCTGTCCGATCATCGGCGTCAGCGATCCCGGCGATCCGCACATTCCCGCGCTCGGCCTCGATCTGGACATCCGCACCGATCTGCCGGGCTATCGCATCTGGCGCAACGGGGAATGCGTCGCGGAGACCGGCGACGTCGGCGCGTACTGGCGCGACGATCTCGTTTCCTTCGTGATCGGCTGCTCCTATTCGTTCGAGGAAGCGCTCGTCGAGGACGGCATCGAAATCCGGCACATCACGGAAAACAAGAAAGTGCCGATGTTTCGCACCTCCATAGCGACGAAGCCGGCCGGCAGGTTTCATGGACCGCTCGTCGTCTCGATGCGTCCGCTGAAGCCGGCGGACGCCATCCGCGCCGTCCAGATCACTTCACGCTATCCGGCGGTGCATGGCGCGCCTGTTCACATCGGCCTGCCGGCGCAGATCGGCGTCGCCGACGTGCGGCGGCCCGACTACGGCGACGCGGTGACCGTCAACGACGACGAATTGCCGGTCTTCTGGGCGTGCGGGGTCACGCCGCAAGCGGCGCTCGTGGCTTCGAAGCCGGAATTCGCGATCACGCATTCGCCGGGGTCGATGTTGGTGACGGATCTGAAGAACAGGGGCTATGCTGTCATTTGAAGCAGCATTCAGCTGCGCGACGTCTTATCGGGAGATGGATCAATGAAGCTCAATCGTCGTGAACTGGTCGCCGCCGCCGCGGCGTTGGCCGCCAGCGTAAACCATGCTTTCGCGCAGGGCGCGGGCGAAGTGGTGATCGGCGCCGTGTTTCCGATGACCGGCTCTACCGCACAGACCGGGCTCGACGCGAAGAACGCGATCGAAACTGCGGTGGCCATCGTCAACGACAAGGTCGATCTCGATCTGCCGCTCGCGCGGACCGAGGGTCTGCCGGGCCTCGGCGGCAAGAAGCTTCGCGTCGTCTATGCCGATCATCAGGGCGACCCGCAAAAGGGCCGCGCCGAAGCAGAGCGCCTCATCACCCAGGAGAAGGTCGCAGCGGTCATCGGCTGCTATCACAGCGCGGTCTCGGCGACGGTCAGCCAAACCTGCGAACGCTACGGCACGCCTTTCATGTGCGCGGATTCGTCGTCGCCGAGCCTCAACCAGCGCGGCCTCAAGTTCTTCTTCCGCGCGTCGCCGCACGACGAGATGTTTTCGAAAGCGATGTTCGACCTTCTCGATTCCCTGCGCAAGAAGGGCAACAAGATCGAGACGCTCGCGCTGTTCCACGAGGATACGATCTTCGGCACCGATTCCGCCAATGCGCAGACAAAGCTCGCGGCCGAGCGCGGCTACAAGATCGTCTCGGACGTCAAATACCGCGCGAATTCGCCGTCGCTGACGGCGGAGGTGCAGCAATTGAAGTCCGGCGCCGCAGATGTTCTGATGCCCTCGTCCTACACGACGGACGGGATCCTGCTCGTGCGCACGATGAACGAACTCGGCTACAAGCCGAAAGCGATCGTTGCGCAAGCGGCCGGCTTTTCTGAACAGGCGCTCTACGAGGCGGTCGGCGATCTCCTCCAGGGCGCAGTCACGCGCGGGTCGTTTTCGCTGGATCTCGCGCAGAAGCGACCGATGGTCGGCAAGGTCAACGACATGTTCAAGGCGCGGGCAGGCAAGGACATCAACGACAACACCTCGCGCGAGTTCATGGCGCTGATAGTGCTCGCCGACGGCATCAATCGTGCGAAATCGACGGAAGGCGAAGCGATCCGCGCGGCGCTGACGGCGACCGATATTCCCGGCGACCATACGATCATGCCCTGGAAGCGCGTGAAATTCGACGCCACCGGTCAGAACAACGATTGCGATCCGGTTCTGCTGCAATATGTCGGCAAGAAATTCGTCACGATTTTCCCGGAGCAGGCGGCGATCGCAGAGCCGATCTGGCCGATGAAATCCTGAAGCCGCCGGGCGGAGCGCCGACATGACCACGCAGGCCGTTGCGCAATCGCTGGCGAGCGGCCTGCTGATGGGGCTCATCTACGGCCTCGTCGCCGCTGGCCTCGCCTTGATCTTCGGGCTGATGGACGTCGTCAATTTCGCTCACGGCGAGTTTCTGATGACGGCGATGTATGCGGCGTTCGGACTCTATGTCGCCTTCGCGCTCGATCCGCTCGCGTCGGCGCCCTTCGTCGCGGCGGCGATGTTCGTGTTCGGGGCGATCGTCTATCTCGGCGTCGTGCGCTATGCGATGTCGGCTTCGGCGAACGCAGGCATGGTGCAGATTTTCGCGACTTTCGGCCTCGGCATCGTGATGCGCGGCCTCGCGCAGCTTCTCTTCACGCCGGATTATCGCTCGATCCCGCATTCCTGGCTCGGCGGCAAGACGGTGCAGGTGGCCGGCATCTTTCTGCCGGCGCCGCAACTGGCCGGCGCGCTCGTCTCGCTCGCTGCGTTTGGCGCGCTCTGGCTCGTCATCAACCGAACCGATTTCGGCCGCGCGCTCGAGGCGACGCGCGAGGACGCGGGCGCCGTCGCGCTGGTCGGCATCGACCGCAAACGTATATTCGCGCTCGGCTGGGGGCTCGGCGCCGCGCTGGTCGGCCTCGCCGGCGCCGTGCTCGCCATGTTCTTCTACATCTATCCGGACGTCGGCGCGTCGTTTTCGCTCATCGCCTATGTGACGGTCGCACTCGGGGGCTTCGGCAGCGTCTTCGGCGCGTTCGCGGCCGGGATCCTGGTCGGCCTCGTCGAAGCGGCCACGGCTTTGGCGCTGCCGCCGTCTCTCAAATATGTCGGTATCTACGCGCTCTACCTGATCGTCGTGGTCGTGCGGCCGCGCGGCCTCTTCGGGTCGCTTTGACATGCAGGACGCCGACCCCCGTCTGAACGCGCGGCGCAACAATCTTGTCATCGCCTGCGTTTGCGTCGCGCTCATCGCCTGCCTGCCGCTCGTCGTGAAAGACGTCTACGCGCAGAACGTGCTGGTGCTCACGCTGATGTATGCGGCGCTGTCGCAAAGCTGGAACATATTGTCCGGATATTGCGGCCAGATATCGCTGGGGCACGCGCTCTATTTCGGCGCCGGCGCCTATGTGACGGAATTGCTGTTCACGAAATTCGGCGTCGCGCCGTGGTTCGGCATGGCGGCGGGCGGCCTCGTCGCGGCGACCATCGCGGCGGCGGTCGGCTATCCCTGCTTCCGGTTGAAAGGCCATTATTTCGTCATCGCCACGATTGTCATCGCGGAGGCCGGCTATCTTCTGATGCTCAATTGGGATTACGCCGGCGCGGCCATGGGCATAGACGTGCCGGTACGCGGGGACAGCTGGGCGAAGTTCCAGTTCCTGCGGTCGAAATTGCCATACTTCTATTTCGCGCTCGCATTCGCCTTCGTCGCGTGGCTGGTAACCTGGATGATTGAGGAATCGCGCTGGGGCTATTGGTGGCGCGCGGT
Organism: Hyphomicrobiales bacterium; assembly: GCA_028868735.1. Taxonomy (GTDB): domain Bacteria; phylum Pseudomonadota; class Alphaproteobacteria; order Rhizobiales; family Beijerinckiaceae; genus JAJXWB01. Next base: position 48,474 of record JAGWTW010000006.1, read on the forward strand.
GAAGGACAATGCGGAGGCCGCCGAAAGCCTCGGCGTCGAGGTGTTCCGTTCGAAGATGGCGGCTGCTGCGCTGTCGGCGTTTCTGACTGCAATCGGCGGCGGATTCTATGCGCAATTCGTGTCCTATATCGATCCGGAAAGCGTGATGAGCTTTCAATTTTCGCTGCTGATGGCGCTGCCGGCCGTGCTCGGCGGAATCGGCACGTTGTGGGGGCCGGCGGTCGGCGCGGCGATTCTCATCCCGCTGACCGAGCTCACGCGTTCGTTCGCCGGCGGGTCGGGCAAGGGGTTCGACCTCATCATCTATGGCCTTCTCGTCATGGGCATCGCGCTCGGCCGCCCGGAAGGGATCGTCGGCGCGCTTTCCCGGCGCATGCGCAGGAGCGCGGCGTGAGCGAGAGCCTTCTCGACGTGCGCGGCGTGACGCAGAGGTTCGGCGGGCTCGTCGCCAACGCCGACGTTTCGATGCAAGTGCGCAAGGGCGAGATCGTCGGGCTGATCGGTCCGAACGGCGCCGGCAAGTCGACGCTGTTCAACGCCATCGCCGGCGTGCGGAAGCCGACGGAAGGCAGCATTTATTTCGAAGGGCGCGACGTGACGGACCTCGGCGCGCCGCAACGTTGTGCGCTCGGCGTCGCCCGTACATTCCAGGTCGTGAAGAGCTTCGAGACGATGCGCGTGGTGGAGAACGTCATGGTCGGCGCTTTCGTGCGCACCGCATCGGCGGCTGTTGCGCGCGAAAAAGCGAGAGCGACGCTCGATTTCGTCGGCCTGCGCGGGCGCGAAAACGCCATGGCCGGCGAACTGACGCCGCCGGAAAAGCGGCGGCTCGAAGTCGCCCGCGCGCTGGCGACGGAACCGAAGCTCGTGCTGCTCGATGAGGCGATGACGGGTCTGACGCCGGCGGAGGCCCGGCAGGGCGTCGATCTGGTGCGCGCGATCCGCGACAGGGGCATGACGGTTGTGATGGTCGAGCACGTCATGGAGATCGTCATGCCGCTCATCGATCGCGCAGTCGTGCTGGATCTCGGCCGCGTCATCGCTGAAGGACCGCCAAAGGAGATCGTGCGCGACGAGCGTGTCATCACCGCCTATCTCGGGGAGCGTCACCGTGCTCGCAGTGCGTGACCTCTCGACCGCCTATGGCGGTCTGATCGCGTTGTCGCAGGCGACGATCGACGTGGGCGAGGGCGAGATCGTCTGCGTCGCCGGCGCGAACGGGGCCGGCAAATCGACGTTGCTCAAGACGATTGCGGGCATGGAGCGGCCGAGCGCCGGGTCGGTCGAATTTCGCGGCCAACGGATCGATCGGCTCGCGCCGCATCTCGTCACGCAGCGTGGCGTGGCCTACGTGCCAGAGAACCGACGGCTGTTTCCAAGGTTGTCGGTCGAGGACAACCTGCGGCTCGGTTCCTATCTGTTCCGCGGCAAGGCCGACCGCGAGGCGCCGCGCGATCTTGCGCTGCAATTGTTTCCGCGCCTCGGCGAGCGGCTGAAGCAGCGCGCGGAAACCCTGTCCGGCGGCGAACAGCAGATGCTCGCAATCGCGCGCGCGCTGATGACGCGGCCGAAGCTCCTGATGCTCGACGAACCCTCGCAGGGCATCATGCCGAAGCTGGTCGACGAGATATTCGCGTCCGTCTCGGCGATCCGCGACAGGGGCGTGACGGTGCTCATTGTCGAGCAGCGCCTGACCGAATGCCTCGAGATCGCCGACCGCGCTTACGTGTTGCAGACCGGCCGCGTGACCATGAGCGGGAGCGCAGCCGAGATCAGCGGGAATGCCGAAGTGCGCAAGGCGTATCTGGGGCTGTAGTATCGATCAGGCCGCGATACACGTGGCGCGCGGACCAAGAGGTGAGATCATGCCGGGCGTCGATCTGAATTCCGACATAGCCGAGGGCTTCGGCGCCTATACCTGCGGCGACGACGAGGCGATGCTCGACATCGTGACGTCCGCCAACGTCGCCTGCGGTTTCCATGCGGGCGATCCGGAGATCATGGCGCGCACGTTCGAGGCTGCGAAGCGGCGCGGCGTCGCTTGCGGCGCGCATCCCGGCTTTCCGGATCTCTGGGGTTTCGGGCGCAGGCGCATTCCCTTCTCGACGGGCGAGATCGAGCGGCTCGTCGCCTACCAGATCGGCGCCGCGCAGGCGCTTGCCGCCTATGCGGGCACGAAGATCACGTACGTCAAATGTCATGGCGCGCTCGGCAATCTCTGCGAGGTCGACAAGCCGGCGGCCGAAGCGGTGGGGCGCGCCATCAAGGCGGTCGATCCGAAGCTCGTCTGGCTGACGATCGCGGCCGGCGAGCAGGTGCGCGCCGCCGAGACGACGGGCCTGCGGGGCGTCGCCGAAATATTCGCGGACCGCGGATATACCGACGAGGGAAACCTCATTCCGCGGGGAAAGCCCGGCGCCATGATCCTCGATCCGGACGCAGCGGCCGAACGTGTCGTCGCCATGGTCAAGGCGGGCGCGATCATCACGGCGAGCGGCAAGCAGGTTCCGACAGCGATCGGCTCGGTTTGCGTACACGGCGATTCCGCGCATGCGGTCGAAAGCGCGCGCCGCGTCCGCGCGCGCCTCGAGAAGGCCGGCGTCGACGTGCGCGCATTCGCGCCGGCGTGAGGCGATGACGCAACAGAACGAATACCGGCTGCTGGACGCAGGCGAGCGAGCGCTCGTCGTCGAATTCGGCTCTACCGTCGATCCCGCGATCAACGGCAAGGTGCTTGCGCTCGACGCCGCGTTGAGTGCGTCTCGGGTCGAGGGCGTACGCGAATGCGTGCCGACCTACCGCTCTCTGATGATCCACTATGATCCGCTCGTCATTTCGCGACATGCGCTCGCCGAGAGAGTTTCGGCGATCGAGAATGCGCATTTGCCATCCCCTAAGCCCGGCGCGCGCTGGACTTTGCCGTGCTGTTACGATCCGTCGATTGCGGAAGACATCGGCCAGGTCCAGGACCTCACCGGCCTCGGCCACGACCGCATCGTCGCGCTGCATTCGGGCGCGACGTATCGCGTCTACATGTATGGCTTTGCGCCGGGCTATTGCTATCTCGGCGGCCTGCCGAAGGAGCTCGCCGTCTCGCGCCGCTCGACCATCCGGCCGCCGACGCCCGAGAACGTGGTGCTGATCGGCGGCGGCCTGTCGCTTGTCGCCACGATCTCCATGCCGACGGGATGGTATGTCGTCGGCCGCACGGCGGAACGCATGTATGCGCCGGAGCGGGCGCGTCCTTTCCTCGTCGACGTCGGCGATGAAATGCTGTTCGAACCGGTCGACCTCGCGACGTTCGCGACGCTCGACGCGCGCGCCGCCGCGGGCGAAACGGTCGCCCGCCGCGAGGCGCTGTCGTGAGCGCGGCGTTACGGATCGTCCATGCCGGACCTGGCGTCTCGCTGCAGGACGCCGGGCGCTGGGGCTATCTGCGCTACGGCGTGACTGCCGCCGGCCCGATGGATGTGCTCGCGCACGAGGCCGCCAATTGCGCGGCCGGCGCGCCTCCGGATGCGGCGGCGATCGAAATATCTGTCGGCGGGCTCGAGCTGGTCGCCGAAGACGCTTCGATCGGTTGCGCGATCGTCGGCGGCGGCTTTCGCGTCGCGCTGGATGGCGCGGCCCTGCCGTCCGATTGCATGGCGACGCTGGCGCCGGGCCAGCGTCTGTCGATCCGCGCGGGCGGGTCGGGGTCATGGGCCTATCTCGCGCCGTTCGCGCGCGTCGAGCGGACGCCGATCCTCGGCTCGCTCTCGATGCACGCGCGCTCCGGCATGGGAGGTGCGGGGCTCCTTGCCGGCGAAGCGCTCGCGCTCGCCGATCTGTGGGAGGGGCCTGCCACGCCGCGCGCGCTCGCGCCGGTCCGGCCGGCAGGGTCCGCACCCCTGCGCATCGTCGCGGGGCCGCAGAGCGATTATTTCGACGCCGACAATTTCGCTCGTTTTCTCGAGGGGCCCTGGCGCGTCTCCCCGCGCAGCGACCGCATGGCCTATGCTCTGGAAGGGCCGAAGATCGGCCATTCCAAGGGTTTCAATATCGTTTCAGACGGCATCGCCTTCGGGGCGATCCAGATACCCGGAGACGGGCAACCCTTCGTTCAGATGGCGGACCGGGCGCCGACCGGCGGTTATCCCAAAATCGGCACGGTGATAGCCGCCGATCTCGGCCGCCTCGCGCAGATGCGGCCGGGCGATGCTCTGCATTTTTCCGCGGTCTCGGTCGAGGAGGCGGTCGCAGCGTGGAAGGCTGCGCGCCAAGCCATGGCCGTCGCCATGGCGCAGGACGCCGATTTGAAGCCGGAAAGCCTGCTTGCGCTCAACCTCATAGGCGGGGTCATCTTCGCTGAGGAATAAAGCTGCGTTAACAGCGCGTTAACCATGTGTGGCGAATGTGGCCCGAGCAATTCAACGAGCGCAGGACGCCATGGGCGCGACACCAGAGGCGAAAAACCCGACGGACCCGGCGCCCGAAGCCGCTTCCGACGGTGTTCTGAAATCGGCGACCGAAGCCGTTGAGCGCTTGCGGCGGGCGGCGGAGGCCATTTCCGCTGATGCGCAGAGGAAGGCCCGTTGGACGAGCGCCCGCCAGAGGCTGACGTCGTCAATCGCGGATACGAAAAACCGTCTGCAATCCCTCGATGTAAAAACTGAAGGTTGGGGCAGGGCGGCCGCCGCCTCCGGCCTGTGCGCCGCCATTGCGCTCGCCGCGATTCTCGGCTTGCAGGACGGTCGTCGCCTGGACGGGGCGAAGCTCACCGCACTGGATTTTGCTGCGCCCTGGAGGCGTTCCGACGAGAGCGTGCGCCAGACCGCCGAAATGCGCGCGGAGCTTCAGACGCTCCAGCGACAGGTCGCGAGTCTGCATGCCCAGATCCAGAAGCAGGCCGAAGACACGAAGGCCGCGCAGACGCGCACGGCGACCGCCAACGGACAGGTCGGCGCGCGGATCGACCGGATCGAACGCGACATGGTCGCGCGCGTCGACAAAATCGAGAAAGAAGCCGGAGCGAGGTTCGACCAGCAGACGGCGCGTCTCGAACGCGTGGAACGGCTCGTCGCCGATCCCGTCGTCACATCTTCGATCCCGAAGACCTCCGCCAACCCGCCGGCCGCTCTGAGGCAGCCTGCCGCCGGCGCGCCGGCGCGCGACAATTATGTCCTGCGCGGCGTGCACAACGGCGTAGCGGTCGTCCAGACGCGCCAGGGTCTGATCGAGGTCGGGCCCGGCGACATGATTCCCGGCGTCGGGCGTGTGAAGGCGATCGAGAAGGTCGATGGCCGCTGGGTCGTGGTCATGCGCGACGGCGTGATCGATTCCGACTGAGCGGGCAAGCGCCGACGCCGTCGGAAATCCCGTCATAATTCTGTCGTCGGACTTGGCGAAACGAGGACTTGCCTGCTACGGCCTTCCAGTCGTCGCAATCTCCGCCCCGCAGCAGAAAGTCCCATGGCCGCACGTCCCGTCGCATCGCCGGCTTTGGCGGCTCGCGCTCTGCCCAACCAATGGGACGCGATCGCGCTGTTTCTGGTGTTCGGCGCGCTGGTTCTGATCGTGCAGGGGTCGCGCGGCATGACTGCGCCGCTCGCAGCTCCGGTGACAGCCGCTCTGTCGCTCGATTACGCGAACCTGCCGTATTATGCGCTACGTACGACGCTGCGCATGTTTGCGGCCATCCTCTGTTCGCTCGTCTTTACCTTCACCTACGCGACGGTCGCGGCCAAGAGCCGGCGCGCCGAACTCGTTCTCATTCCGCTTCTCGACGTTCTGCAATCGGTTCCGGTCCTCGGGTTTCTCTCGTTCACGGTGACCTTCTTTCTCGGATTGTTCCCCGGTTCGACCCTCGGCGCCGAATGCGCTGCGATTTTTGCGATCTTTACCGGTCAGGCCTGGAATATGGCCTTCTCGTTCTATCAATCGCTGCGGACCGTGCCGCGCGATCTCGAGGAAGTCTCGCGCGGTTTCCAATTGTCGGGCTGGCAAAAATTCTGGCAGCTCGAAACGCCGTTCGCCATGCCGGGCCTCATCTGGAACACGATGATGTCGATGTCCGGCGGCTGGTTCTTCGTGGTCGCTTCCGAGGCGATTTCGGTTGGCGACACGACGATCAAACTGCCCGGCATCGGCTCCTATCTCGCGCTTGCGATCGAACAGCGACGGATCGATTGCGTGATCGCCGCGGTCGTGGCGATGGCGATCGTCATTCTGCTGTACGACCAGATCATCTTCCGACCGCTGGTCGCGTTCTCGGACAAGTTCCGGGTGGAGTTGACAGCCTCGCAGACCGAAGCGCGCTCGCTCGTGCGCGACCTCTTCCTGCGCACGCGGTGGCTCAGGCAGGTCACGCGCGCGCCCGCGCGGGTGTTGCACCGTATTTCGCTCTGGCGGTTCGAACCGCCGCCTGCAATTGCGCGGATTTCGACGGAGTTGCCAATCCCCGCGCGCGCGTTCGATGTCATCTGGCTGACGCTGGTCGCGGCAGGAGCGGCGTATTCGCTCTGGCTCGTCTATTCCTTCGTTGGCGCCGACCTCGGGCTCGCGGATGTAGGCGAGGCGGTCGGCGTCACTTTCATCACGATGATTCGCGTCTTTCTTTTGATCGCGCTGGCGAGCCTCGTATGGGTGCCGGTCTCGATCTGGATCGGCCTGCGTCCGGCGCTCGCCGAGAAGGCGCAGCCGCTCGCGCAATTCCTCGCGGCGTTTCCCGCCAATGTGCTTTTTCCCGTCGCGGTCGTCGGGATCGTCAAGCTCTCGCTAAACCCGGATATTTGGCTGTCGCTGCTGATCGTGTTCGGCACTCAGTGGTACATCGTGTTCAACGTCATCGCGGGCGCGACCGCCTTTCCGAACGATCTGAAGGAGGCTGCCGCGAATTTCCAGATTCGCGGCTGGGACTGGTGGCGCAAGGTCATCCTGCCGGGCGTGTTTCCCTATTACGTCACCGGCGCGCTGACGGCGTCCGGCGGTTCGTGGAACGCGGCGATCGTCGCCGAATATGTGAAATGGGGCGACGACACCGTTTCCGCGCACGGGATCGGCGCCTATATCGCCAAGGCGACGGCCGCCGGCGACTATCCGCGCATCGTACTCGGCGTCTGCGTGATGTCGATCTTCGTCATTCTGTTCAACCGCCTTTTGTGGCGTCCGCTGTTCGCCTACGGCGAACGCAAGCTGCGACTGTCCTGAGGTCCGCCATGCTCGACAACAAATCTCTCCTGATCGACATACGCGACGTCAGTCAGACCTATCAGAAAGCGTCAGGCGAAGCCGGCCACCCAGTGCTCGACGGCGTGTCGCTTTCGATCCGCGACGGCGAGATCGTCGGCTTGCTCGGGCGGTCCGGTTGCGGGAAATCGACGTTGCTGCGCATCGTCGCCGGCCTCAACCGGCCCTCGAAAGGCGAAGTCGACTATCTCGGTCAGCGCATCGATGGGCCGGCAGACGGCATCGCGATGGTGTTCCAGAGCTTCGCGCTGTTTCCGTGGCTGACCGTGCTCGAAAACGTCGAGATCGGCTTGCGCGCCAAAAAAGTGCCGGAAGACGAATCGCGCCGCCGCGCGCTGCAGGCGATCGATCTTATCGGTCTCGACGGTTTCGAAAGCGCATATCCCAAGGAATTGTCGGGCGGCATGCGCCAGCGCGTCGGTTTCGCGCGCGCGCTGGTCGTGCATCCCAACCTGCTGTTGATGGACGAACCGTTTTCGGCGCTGGACGTGCTCACCGCGGAGACCTTGCGCACCGACCTGCTCGATCTGTGGGTCGAGGGCCGCATGCCCATCAAGTCGATCCTGATGGTGACGCACAATATCGAGGAGGCGGTGCTGATGTGCGACCGAATCGTCGTGCTGTCCTCCAATCCGGGCCGCATCTCCGCGCAGATCAACGTCGACATGCCCCATCCCCGCAATCGTCTCGATCCGGAATTCCGGCAGCTGGTCGATCACATCTACGCGCTGATGACGAAGCGCGACGATCCCGCCAAGCGTGAAGGCCTGTTCCCGGGACTGGGACTCGGCATGTCGCTGCCGCTCGTTTCGACCAACACGCTCGCGGGCATGATGGAGGAGGTCGCGGCCGAGCCCTACAACGGCAAGGCCGACCTTCCTGCGCTCGCCGATACATTGCAGATGGAGATCGACGATCTCTTTCCCGTGGCGGAAACGCTGCAGCTCCTGCGCTTCGCCGAACTCGCGGAAGGCGACATCAAGTTGACGCCGGCCGGCCGACGCTTCGCCGAATCCGAGGTCGACGTGCGCAAGCGCCTGTTCGGCGACCACCTGCTCGCCTATGTCCCGCTCGCGCAACGCATTCGCCGCGTGCTGGACGAACGCCCCTCGCATCACGCGCCCGCGACCCGTTTTCGCGAGGAGCTCGAAGATTACATGAGCGAGGACTACGCCGACACGACGCTGCGCTCGGTGACCACCTGGGGCCGCTACGGCGAGTTGTTCGCCTATGACGAGACCTCGCAGTCCTTCAGCCTGGAAAATCCGCAGTAGTTCAACGCGACATTGGCGAGCGCCGGCCGCGTCTGCTATTTGCTGGCGGGAGCACTGGAGTTTCCCGAAATGTCGAACGAAGTGGAAGACGTCAGCCTCGAGGACGTGAAGCGCGGTCTCGCCGACGGCTCGATCGTCCTGATCGACGTCCGCGAACCCAACGAATGGGCGGCCGGGCACATCAACGGGGCGCGCCTCAATCCGCTCTCTACGTTCGATGTCTCCGCGATACCCCAGGAGCCCGGCAAGAAAGTCGTCTTCCACTGCCGCTCAGGCAAGCGCACCTTGCAGGCCATCGCGCGCGCGCATGAGGCCGGCCGCACCGATCTCAATGCGCATTTCGGCGGATCGATGCTCGCCTGGGAAGCGGCCGGCGAACCGGTCGAGCGGTAACAGGACGAGCGTCCGAACTCAATCGACGGCCGCGGCTCGATGCGAGCGCGTTTCAATGCCCCGGACGAGAGATCGAAGCCAGGGATATGCCGGTCGATCTGCCACGGATCTGATCGAAGCCGGCTCACGGAGCCGTGTCGAATCGCCCAGGCCGCCCGGCGTGGCCGAATTCCGGCGTAGGCCGCATGTCAGACGCTGTCGGGGCGATTCAGCAAGCCAGGTCCGACCGCTGTCTGTCTTGTCGGATATTTCGCGGAGAGACCGAGCTGGTTGCTCGCCGACATAATGTTTCTTACGGTGTGCGCGCCTCCGCAAATCGGACTCAAAGGATTCTCGTTTTCTGGCAGGCCTCGGGGGGGAGCATGGGCAGGCGGCACGTTGATCGACCGTCATTGACGGCGCGCTGTTCGCGCACCGCGCTGCTGGGCGCGCTCGCGGGACTGTCCGGCGCGATAGCCTCGGGAATGGCGCGCGCCGAAATCTGCGCCGCGGACCCTTCGGGCCTGCCCGGCTCTGGAGGCAACGGCTCAAGCGATGGCGGCGGCTCTGTCGGCAGGGTCTATAACCTCGCGTGCGGCGCGGCGAACTTGGCGTCGGCGTCGGGCTCGACGGCAGTCGGCTCTGCCAATTATGCGACCAATTCGAATACGACCGCCGTCGGCGCCGGCAATATCGCCTCGGGTTTGCAGGCGACGGCGGTCGGCTTCAACAACACCGCCAACGCAACCTACGCGAGCGCATTCGGCGGCGTTAACAGTGCGTCCGGCGCATTTTCGACTGCGATCGGCCTCGGCAATACCGCGACCAACGCTTTCGATACGGCGATCGGCGCCGGTAATGTCGCGACCGGGCGCGACGCGGGCAGCGGGGCTGGAGGCGCGGCGTTCGCCGCAGGCAGCGGCAGCGCAGCGAACGGCTACGGCGCTGTGGCGATCGGCGCCCCGGCTTCCGCGACTGGCGCGGGCGCGACCGCCTTCGGCGCCAATGTGACCGCCACCGGCGACGGCGCGGTCGCGCAGGGCTTCAACGATACGGCATCGGGCCGCGCCGCGGTCGCAATCGGCAATGGCGCGCAAGCGAGGACCGACGCCTCTGTCGCAATCGGACTAACGGCGATCGCCGCCGGCGCGCAGAACATCGCGATCGGCAACGGCGCCGCGACCGACGCCAGTTTCGGCAATGTCGCAATCGGCAATAACGCCGCTACATCGGGCGGCGGCTATTCGACGGCGATCGGGCAATTCGCACGGGCCACCGGATTTGCAGGGACTGCGCTCGGCAACGGCACGCTGGCGAACGGTTACAATTCGACGGCGGTCGGTACGGGCGCGGGCCTGACGACCGGCGGCGTCGGCGGCGGATCGACGGCGATCGGCGCCAATGTGTCGGCGCCGGGGACCGACGCATTCGCCGCTGGCGGCTCGACCGCAACGACCGGCGCCAAGGCGAGCGGCAATTCGTCCGTCGCGATCGGCGGCGCCGACACGGTCGGCAAGGCGGCCGCGAGCCTCGTTGGCGCAGAGGCGTCGGTCGCGATTGGCGGCGGCGCCAACGGCGGGGCAGGGGCCGGCGCCGGCGGCGTCGGTTCGGTTGCGATCGGCGGCTCCAACGCCGCCGGCGCCGGCGCCACGACCGCTGCGGGCGCCGCCGGCTCCGTCGCGATCGGCGGCGCGAACGGGACGGTGTCCGGCGCCAGCGCCAGCGCCGCGGGCGCCATCGCAATCGGCAATGGGGCCGGCGCGTCGGCCGCAAAAGCGTCGGCGTTCGGTCAAGGCGCGACCGCGGCCTTTTCCGGCTCCACTGCGCTCGGAACCGGCGCCGCTACGACGCTGGCGAACCAGATGGCGCTCGGATCCGCGTCGACGATCTACACGGCGGCCGGAATCGACGTCGCCAGCACGGCCGCGCAGACAGGACCGACCAACTTCGTCACTGCGGACGCGAACGGCACGCTGGGCATATCGAGTTTCAACCCTTCCGCCGTTGCGATCGCCTCGGGCGGAGCGGGCGGCAACACGGCGACCGGCTCCGGCGCGATCGCCATCGGCTTGCGGCAGATTGCGGTCGGCGCAGGCGCCGTCGCGATCGGCGACCCGAACAGCGCGGCGGGACCTGGCGCCGTTGCGATCGGCGCCAACAATACTTCGAATGGCCAAGGCGCGCTGGCCTTGGGCAATTCGAACAACGCGACCGGCCAGGGGTCGATCGCCCTGGGCAACGGCAGCGCGGCGACGTCCGACGGCGGCGTGGCGATCGGCGACAGCGCGACGGCTGGCGGCGCCGCGTTGGCGCTCGGGCGCAACGCTCAGGCGACCTTCGCCGGTTCGACGGCGCTCGGCGTCGGCGCGACGGCGACGATGGCCAACCAGGTTGTGATCGGAACCGCCGGAAACGTCTATACGGCGCCCGGCGTCGCGACGACCAGTACGGCGGCGCAGGTCGGCGCGACGAATTTCGTCACATCGGACGCCAACGGCACGCTGGGCGTCGCCTCGTTCGGCCCAGGCGCGCTCGCCGGTCTGCAATCGTCGATCAATACGCTCGCGGCCGGCGAATCCGGGCTGCAACAGCAAATCTACGATCTCGGCAAATCGGTTCGGCGCGGCTACGAGGGCACGGCGATCGCGCTCGCCACGACCGGGCCGGCGCTTCCCGACAACAAGAAATTCTCAGTGTCTGCGCATTATGGTCAGTTCCGCGGCGAGCATGCGCTCGGCGCGGCGGCCCAAATCCGCATCAGCGACGCGCTGGTTGTCGACGCCGGAATCGGCGCAGGGTTGAAACGCGGCGGCATCGGCGGGCGCGCCGGAGCGACGCTGGCATGGTGAACGCCTCCAGCGCTGTGAGAGCGGCGTCTCTGGCGCTGGCGACTTTCTTATTCGCCGGCGGCTTCGCGCAGTCCGTCGCCCAGACGCCGGCCGCATCGACTCATCAGGCGCAGATAGACCGCAATGGCCTGCTCATTCTCATCAAGTCGACGTTGATCGGGCTCGATCAGGCGAACAAGACCGGCAATTATTCCGTCCTGCGCGACCTTGCGGCGCCGAGCTTCGCAATGGCGAACAACGCCGCTCGGCTCGCCGAAATATTCGCCAACTTGAGGCGCGACAAGATCGATCTGTCCGGCGTGCTGGTGCTGGAGCCCCAGTTGAGCGTGCTGCCCGAGATCACGCCGCAGGGCATGTTGCATTTTGCCGGATTCTTTCCGTCCGCGCCGACGCAGATCAATTTCGAGATGTTGTTTGCGCCAATCGAGGGTCAATGGCGTCTGTTCGGCGTTTCGACCAATCTCGGTTCTTCGACGCCGGCCCCGCCGCAACCGCCGACGCCGCAAGCGGCGGCCTCTACGCCAGCCAGGCCGGCGGCACATGCGGCGACCAAGAAGAGCGCGCCTGAAAAGCGCTGACGCGCTGCGCCATCAGCCCGACTTCCGCTCCTTCAGCCCGACCCAGAACCGCCGCCGGTCCGATCGACGCAGCACGTCGATCGCGATCGTGCGCCCGATGCGGTCGGCGTCGAGCAGGCGCACGATGTCGTCGGCGCCGGCGACCGCCGCGCCGTCGATCGACAGGATGATGTCGCCCGTCAGCATGCCGGCTTCGTCCGCCGGACCGCCGCGTTCGACAGCGGTGATCACCGCGCCGGTGGCCTGCGCAAGCCCGAGCCGCAACGCGATCCTGCGGGGCAGCGGCAGCGTGCCGGCGCCGACGCCGAGGAAGGCGCGCCGCACCCGGCCGTGACGGATGAGTTCGCCGAGCACGAACTGCGCCGTATTGGACGCCACCGCGAAACAGATGCCCTGCGCGCCCATGATGACGGCGGTGTTGATCCCGATGATCTCGCCTGCGCTCGAGACGAGCGGGCCGCCGGAATTGCCGGGATTGAGCGCGGCGTCGGTCTGGATCACGTCGTCGATCATGCGCCCGTTTTTCGCGCGCAAGGTTCGCCCGAGCGCGGATACGACGCCCGCGGTCACGGTCGCGTCGAATCCCAGCGGATTGCCGATGGCGATGGCAATCTGGCCGCGCTTGAGCTTGCGCGAGTCGCCGAGCCGCGCGGCCGGCAGCAGCTCGTTTTCGTCGATGCGCAGAAGGGCGAGGTCGGTGTCGGGATCGTCGCCCAGCACGCGCGCCGAAAAACTGCGGCCGTCGAGCGTGGCCACCTCCGCACGGCGGCCGGCGGACACGACGTGGCTGTTGGTGAGCACGAGGCCGTCGGGCGAAACGATGACGCCCGAACCGGAGCCTGCGCGCCTGCCGTCGCCATGGGCGAGATCGATGCGCACGACGCTCGGGCCGACGGCGTCGACCACGCCCGTCACCGTGCGCGAATAAGCGTCCAGAAGTTGAGGATCGGCGAGCTTTGGCTGCGACGCTGCTATATCGCCGTCCGGAACCGGGTGCGTGTCCTCGTCGAGGACGAAGGAAGGAGAAATGTCGAGCATAGCGGTGGATATGGGGATTGCGCCCCTCGGCGCAAAGCCCATTGATCGTCCCGCGCTTTCGTCCGACAATCCTCGGGAGCGGGCGTCCGACCCGCAGGGAGGCTCCAATGAAGAATGCGCTGCGCGCGTCGCGCCTTGCCTTGGCCTTTGCCTTGACCTTCGCCTGCGCGCCGGCTTTTGCCCAGAAGGCCTACGGCCCCGGCGTCAGCGATACGGAAATCAAGTTCGGCAACACCATGCCCTACAGCGGGCCGGCGTCCTCGCTCGGCACGGTCGGCAAGATCATGTCGGCCTATTTCGCCATGATCAACGAAAAGGGCGGCGTCAATGGACGCAAGCTCAACATGATCTCGCTCGACGACGGGTTCGCGCCGCCGAAGACGGTCGAGGCCGTCAAGCGCATGGTCGAGGACGATCAGGTCGCCTTCATCTACGGCACGATGGGCACGGCGCCGTCATCGGCGGTCGCGAAATATCTCAACGTCAACAAGGTGCCGCAGATCTTCGCCATTTCGTCCGCCTCCAAGTGGAACGATCCGAAGGGAATGCCGTGGTCGGTCGCGCTGAACTGGGCGCCGATCTACATGACAGAGGCCGGCATCGATATCCGCTACGCCTTGAAGGCAAATCCGAACGCCAAATTCGCCGTGCTTTATCAGAACGACGATTCCGGCAAGGATTACATGCGCGGGATCAACGAAACCTTTGCGAAGGATCCGGATCGGCTGGTCAAGGCGATGTCGTTCGAGGTCACCGATCCGACCGTCGACTCGCAAGTGGTCACGCTCGCGGCGACGAAGGCCGACGTGTTCCTCATCTACTCGGTTACGCCGCGCGCCTGCGCGCAGGCGATCCGCAAAGCCTGGGAGCTCGGCTGGCGGCCGCAGCGATTCCTGTCCAGCGGTTGCGCGAACATCGATACGATCCTCAAGCCCGCGGGGCTCGACGCCTCGAAGGACATCATGACGCTGGCCTCGATCAAGCCGCTCGATCTCAGCAAAAAGGATCCTGACCTCGAGGCCTATGTCGACTTCATCAAGACCCGCACGCCCGGGGTGGACCCGAATTACAGCTCCGGCGAATACGCCTATTTCAGCGCGGCCTCTCTGGTCGAGCTCCTAAAAAGATGCGGCGACAATCTCACGCGCGAAAACATCATGAAGCAGGCGACCAATCTGACTCAGGTTCCGGCGCCGCTCCTGATGCCGGGCATCAAGCTCGACACTTCGCCCGACGACTTCACGCCGCTGCACGACGGTTATTTGATGCGATTCGACGGCGAGAAATTCGAAGTCGTAGGCGACATGATGAAGGGCAAATAGGCGTCTGCGTGGCGGCCGCGACGCGCTGCCGCCCCGCTTGACCGGGCGCCCGCGCGCGTCATCATATCGCCGGGCGCCGCCGCACAATATCGTCAAGCGCCGCCGCAAACCCGCGACGCAATCGGAGGTCGTCATGAAGCCCATGAAATTCGGCATCGGCCAGCCGATCCGTCGCGTCGAGGACCAGCGCTTCATCACCGGCGCGGGCCGATATTCAGCCGACGTGATGCCGGCGGGCTATCTCACCGCTTTCTTCCTGCGTTCGCCGCACGCATGCGCGCGCATCGTCGGGATCGATGCGGAAGCTGCGCGAAAGGCGCCGGGCGTCAGGCTCGTCCTGACCGCGTCCGATGTCGCCCACCTCGGACAGGTGCCGTGTCTTGCGCCGATGGCCAATCCCGACGGGCAGCCCATGAAGACGCCGGACTATCCCGTGCTCGCGCGC
Organism: Hyphomicrobiales bacterium; assembly: GCA_028868735.1. Lineage (GTDB taxonomy): Bacteria > Pseudomonadota > Alphaproteobacteria > Rhizobiales > Beijerinckiaceae > JAJXWB01. Next base: position 63,579 of record JAGWTW010000006.1, read on the forward strand.
GACCGCGTGCGGCACGTCGGCGACGCGGTCGCGATGATCGTCGCCGAAAGCGAGGCGGCCGCGCGCGACGCGGCCGAAGCGATCGCCGTCGACTATGCCCCGGAAGCCGCTGTCGTCGGTTCGCGCCGCGCGCTCGAAACCGACGCGCCGAAGGTGTGGCCCGAATTCGGGACGAATGTCGCTTACGAAAACGGTATCGGTTCGGCGGCCGACGTCGATCCGATCTTCGCCTCGGCGCACCGGACGTGCTCGGTCACGATCGTCAACAACCGGCTCGTCACCAATTACATGGAGACGCGCGCGGCGATCGGCGAATACGATTCCGGTTCGGGGCGCTACACGCTGACGACATGCAGTCAGGGCGTGAACGGCTTGCAGGGCGCGCTCGCCGGCCTCATGAAGATCGGGCCGGAAAAGCTGCGCGTCGTCACGCCCGACGTCGGCGGCGGCTTCGGCACGAAGAGTTTCGTCTATCGCGAATATCCGCTGCTGCTCGAGGCCGCGAAACGACTCGGCAAACCGGTGCGTTGGGTCGCCGACCGCACAGAGCATTTCCTCGCCGATGCGCAAGGGCGCGACAACATCACGAAAGCCGACATGGCGCTCGACAAGGACGGCAGGTTCCTTGCGCTGCGCGTCGATATTCTGGCGGACCTCGGCGCCTACCTCTCGCAGTTCGGCCCGTATATTCCCTGGCTCGGCGTCACGATGGCGACCGGCCCCTACGACATTCCGAAGGTCCATGCGCGTGTGAAGGCGGTCTACACCAATACGGTGCCGGTCGACGCCTATCGCGGCGCAGGACGGCCGGAGGCGGCCTATGTGCTCGAACGGCTCGTGGACGTGTGCGCCCGCGAATCCGGTATTCCCCGTGAGGAAATTCGCGCGCGCAATTTCGTGAAGCCTTCGCAGATGCCCTATGCGACGCCGACCGGACGAACCTATGACGTCGGCGAATTCGAAGGCGCGATGCGTCGCGCGCTCGAGAAGGCCGATTGGTCGCGCATGCAGGCGCGCCGCGAAGCGGCGAAGAAACGCGGAAAGCTGCTCGGCGTCGGCATGGCGAGCTATATCGAATGCACGGCATGGGGCGCGGGCGAGAACGGCACGGTCACGCTCGAAAGGGACGGGACCTTCTCCGTCGTCATCGGCACGCAATCGAACGGGCAGGGGCACGCGACGGCCTATGCGCAAATCGTCGCGCAGCATCTCGACGTCGATCCTGCGCGCGTGAAGATCATCCAGGGCGATACGGATATCGTGAAGACAGGCGGCGGCACCGGCGGATCGCGCTCGATTCCGGTCGGCGCCGTCATGGTGACGCGCGCCTCCGAAGCGCTCGCCGAGCAATTGCGCAAGCTCGCCGCAGAGGCGCTGGAAGCGGCGGCCGGCGACATCGAATTTTCCGACGGCGCGGCGCGCGTGATCGGCACGGACCGCAAAGTGTCGTTCGAAGACATCGCAAAACTGCCGCAGGCCAAGCCCGACCTACTGACCGGCGGCGGCGATTTCACGCCGCCCGATGCGACCTATCCGAACGGCACGCATGTCTGCGAACTCGAAATCGATCCGCTGACCGGCGAAACCGAAATCGTGCGGTACACCGTGTGCGACGATTTCGGCATGACGCTCAATCCGCTACTGCTCGCGGGACAGGTGCACGGCGGCATCGCGCAGGGCGTCGGCCAGGCGCTGATGGAGCAGACGGTCTACGCGCCCGACGGGCAATTGCTGACGGCGAGCTTCATGGATTATCAGGCGCCGCGCGCGCAGAATCTCGTCGCCGTCGATTTCGAAACGCGCAACGTGCCCTCGACGACAAATCCGCTCGGTCTCAAGGGCGCGGGCGAAGCCGGCTCCATCGGTTCGACGCCGGCGGTCGTCAATGCGGTGATCGATGCGCTCGAAAACGCCTGCGGCATAACGTCGATCGACATGCCCGCGACGCCTGCGCGCATCTTCGAGGCGATCGCGGGCGCTAGCCGTCCGGGTTGAGCTCGCCCGCGGCCGCGCGCAGCGATCGGCCGCGGCGTCTCTCGAGCGCGCGATCCAGCATCTGCTGCGCCATCGCGCCGAGATTGCAGGTGACGAATGCGGCCATGCCGGTGGCCGCAACGCAGAAGACGGCGGCCGGAAGATCGAGCATGCGCGCGCCATGCGTGGACGCATAGAGGCCGAACGCGCCGACCATGCCGGCGCAGACGACGCCCGCATTGCGCAATGGGGAAAGCGGGATCGTGGTGAAATTCTGCATGATCGTGTCTCGCCGAACGCCCGTGCTGGCCTGGCGGCATATTGACGGCGGCGCCGGCCGGTCGAGGTGAAGGGCTTCACAAGCCCGGTATTTTCTCAGGTTCGTGTCGAGGTCACGACAGCGTTATCTAAGCCGGAAAAGGCTTGCGCGCATGGCGCGGCAACGCGTATTCCGAACGGGCGGGGGCAGACGCATTTCGGAAGGCGAATGATGAAGAAATTTTTGACGATCTCGATTCTGGCTGGCGTCGCTTTCGCGGCGGGGGCCGCGACGGCGCAAAACGATCCGATTGCGCAGCGCAAGTCGATCATGAAGGGCGTCGGCGACGCCACCAAACCGGTTGCGGGCATGCTCAAGGGTACGGAGCCCTTCGACAATGCGCTCGTGCAAAAGGCGCTTGCGACCTATATCGACGCGGCCAAGAAAATGCCGTCTCTTTTTCCGGCGGATTCGAAGCATGGCGGCGAGACCACCGCGCGCAGCAATATCTGGGACGAGAAGCCGCGCTTCGACGGGCTGTTCGCCCGCCTCGGTCAGGAGGCTGCGGCCGCGCAGGGCGCGATCAAGGACCAGGACAGCCTGAAGCCGAATTTCGGCAAGGTGCTCGGCGTGTGCAAGGAATGCCACGACGACTATCGCGAAAAGAAAAACTGAGGGCCCGATGTCTGTCGGCGGAGCCCGCGTTCTCGCGTGGGACGGGCCGACGCGCGTCTTCAAATGGACGCTCGTTCTGCTCGTTCTCGACGGTTGGGTCAGCAACAGGTTCGGCGCCAGCCTGCCGCAATGGCACATATGGAACGGCTATCTGGCGCTGACGCTGGTCGTGTTCCGCGTGCTCTGGGGATTCGTCGGCGGCTCGACCGCGCGTTTTTCGTCCTTCGTCGCGGGGCCGCGTCGCGCGCTCGCCTATCTGCGCGGCGCGAAATATCTGGGGCACAATCCCTTCGGCGGCTGGATGGCGCTGGGGCTGCTCGCACTCGTCGCCGCGCAGGCGCTGACCGGCCTGTTTTCAGCCGACGAGGACCGCCTCATCATCGAGGGGCCGCTCGCCGGCAAGGTCTCGGATGCGACGGTCGCTTTCGCCTCGCACAGGCATCACCTCATCTTCGCGGCGCTCGAAGTCCTGATCGTCGTCCATATCGCTGTGAATCTGTTCTACGCGGCGTTCCGGCGCGATCCGCTCGTCAAGGCGATGGTCACCGGCGAAAAGCCGGCGGCCGACTACGCCGACATGCGGAGCGCCGCGGCGGGCTCGTGGGGCAGGGCGGCGGTGTGTCTCGCGATCGCGGCGGCCCTCGTTTTCGGAGGCATAACCGCCGCGGGCGGTCGCTTGTTCTAGAGCGGATCGCGATCGCGTCAGATCGCTTTTGCCGGGACCGGTCGCCGCGCGTCAGTTGACGCCGAGCTTCTTCTGCAGGTTCGTCGACGACGTCGTGTACTGGAAGGTCAGCTTCTTGTCCGGATAGACGTAGCGGTGGACCTTCTGCGCCGCGAGCGCGCCTTCGTGGAAGCCCGACAGAATGAGCTTCAGTTTGCCGGGATAGGCGTTGATGTCGCCGATCGCGAAAATGCCCGGCGTGGAGGTCTCGAACTTCTCGGTGTCGGCCGGCACGAGGTTTTCATGCAGGTTGAGGCCCCAGTTCGCGATCGGGCCGAGCTTCATGGTGAGGCCGAAGAAGGGCATCATGCGCTCGCAGGCGATCTCGTGCGCCGCGCCGTCGTTGCCCTTGATGGTGGCCGTCTTCAGCTGGCCGTTATCGCCGGCGATGGCGCCGACCTGGCCGATCAGCAGGTCCATCTTGCCGCCCGCCACCAGTTCGCGCATGGCGTTGACGGAATGGGGCGCGCCGCGGAATTCGTCGCGGCGATGCACGAGCGTGATGCGTTTTGCGACGGGGTGCAGGTTCAAGGTCCAGTCGAGCGCGGAATCGCCGCCGCCGACAATGAGCACGTTCTTGTCCCGGAAGTCTTCCATCTTGCGGACGGCGTAGAACACCGACTTGCCTTCGTAGGCGTCGATGCCGGCGATCGGGGGGCGCTTGGGCTGGAACGAGCCGCCGCCGGCCGCGACGATCACGCACTTGCATTCGAATGTCTTGCCGGCGTCCGTCGTCACCCTGAACGAGGGATGTTCCGACGTGCCGAGCGTCTCGAGGCCTTCCACCATCTCGCCGAAATGGAAGGTCGGATGGAACGGTTCGATCTGCTTCATCAGATTGTCGACGAGGCCCTGACCGGTAACGATCGGGAAGCCGGGAATGTCGTAGATCGGTTTTTCCGGATAGAGCTCGGAGCACTGCCCGCCGGCGCGCGGGAGGATGTCGATCAGATGCGCGCGGATGTCGAGCAGGCCGAGTTCGAACACGGCGAACAGGCCGGCGGGGCCCGCGCCCACGATGACGACGTCGGTTGTGATCGTTTCGCTCATGTCTCGTTCCCCGGTCGGCGCCTTCGATGCCGCGGCGGCCTATCCTGTCTTCGTCATATCAGCGCCTTCGTCATATCAGCGCCTTGCGCGGGCATCCACGCGGGCGCGGTCGCGGCCGACGCGCGATCAGCCCTGTTTGCCCGGCGTCCTGACGACGAGGCCGTCGAGGGCGTCGGAGATCTTGATCTGGCAGGACAGGCGCGAATTGGGCTGCACTTCGAAGGCGAAGTCCAGCATGTCCTCTTCCATGGCCGAAGCCTTGCCGGTCTTTTCGGTCCAGGCGTCGTCGACATAGACATGGCAGGTGGCGCAGGCGCAGGCGCCGCCGCATTCGGCGAGGATTTCGGGAATGGAATTGCGGATCGCGGTCTCCATGACAGTCGAACCGTTCTCGGCGTCCACGGTGCGCGAGCGGCCCTCGGAATCGACGAATGTGATCTTTGCCATGGCCGCGGAGCTTTCCTCGATGCAGTGGGAATGGGAAGGCCGCGGGAAGCCGCGGCGGCTCTCCTTTATATGCACGGAAACGTTTTGGCGAGGGCTTCGCCAGGCGTTTCGCGCGCCGAAAGCTCCGCGCGCTTTCGAGGCGGAGTTGGACATTAGTTCGGCTTCATCGCTCGCCCGGGAGGGCGCGGGACGCCTGCCTTCCCGGCGGAGGCCGGAGAGGCCTCGGGTGGGAAGAAGGAAGAGCTCCGGTTCCGTCCGCCCGCCGTACCGGGCAGGCGTCCCCCGGCGTTTCCGACCGAGCGGAAACGCCGTTACGCGCGGCGTTTGTAGGCTTGCTCCATGCGCACCCCCGGAGGACTGACCTTTCTACCCTCCGCTGCCGGCGAATCCGCCGCGCGAGTCCGTCGAGGCCGACGGCCGGTTGTGGCCGCCTCCACAGGATCATCGCGCCCCTCGTCGCCTGTGACGTCCGGTAAGGACGCCGGGATGACATGGCTTGGGCCGCCGCGCCCGTCTCATCACGCCCGCGACGCGGCCTCCGCTCCCCGCGCGGACCGGCGTGATGAAGGCCGGCCCTTCCCGGACTTTTCCCTGAGGAAAAAGTCCCGGCGCGGCGTCCGGGAATGCGGACATTCCGAAACGACCGCCCCGTTGCGCGGGGACGGGGTTATGTTGCATATATTCCTATTTATGTCAAGGCGAGAGGTGGCGCTGAATGCCCGAGGCCTGACGTTGGGATGGTCCGAGAGGGGCGGTAAGCGGACCGTTCTAGGAAGCTGGTGGCATCAGACTGTGATCCGACAAGATCGACGCGCAACAGGCTATGCCTGATCGAGCGGGTCGAGTTCGCTCAGCATTGTGAGTTAACAAGACCGCCCCGTTCAGCTCCGACTATGCTGTCTCGTGTCCAATAAGCACCGCGCGGAAGTCGTTTTCATATGACATGTTGGCGTCCGTTCGGATCAGGTCACCAAGGGCCCCGAAATATGCTTCGGTGTCGTTATTTTCGATAAATTCGCTGGCGTCCAGGTTGATGTGCCGCGCTCGATCTAAAGTGTCTGGCGCTATAATCGCGCCAGCGTAATGCCCGTACGGTCCATCCGCTCCGTCCGTGCTTCCGGCGATCGCCCAAATTCTCGGGGCACCACTAAGTTGGATTGCAAATCTTAGAAGAAAGTCTTTGTTTGGATGACGCAGCCCATCTTCGGCAAATGGGTCGCGCTCGCCCGACGACAAAAGCACCGCCGGCGGGGCTACCGGATAGCCCCTATTTGCTACCGACCGAGCAATCCTTGCCAATTCAATTTCCAATTCTCGCCCCTCCCTCATGAACTCGTTCGCGAGAATAAGAGGCGTCAATCCTTCTGATCGTGCAAAATTCGCCGCTTGCTCAAGCATGTGCGATGGTTCCGAGACCATCCGCACGTCTGGAGCGATTTCACCAGGTTTTACGGTTTCCTCCACCGCTTCGAGAATTGCGCGAGCGGTCCGCGGCAAAGTTATCGACCAACGATCGACGATTGCCAGCGCGTCGGCCCTAGTGCTCAAATCCGGAATTGTCGGCACGATGTCGCTATTGAGTAATTCGCCCCGCGGAATATCCGTGACCACGAGTGTGGTGACATGGGCTGGGCGAGCGGCATAGGCAAGGCGTCCTCCCTTGATCGCAGATAGATGCTTTCGCACCACTCGTATCTCAGTGTATGGCGCCCCCTTGATCAGTAGCGCTCTGAAAACCGCGTGCTCGTCGGCAAGCGTCATGGCACCTGCAGGTAAAGGCAGGAGGTTCGCCCCACCATCTGATACGACCGTAATCACGAGATCTTCGTTGGAAAGCCCGCTGACGGCACTAAGTATTCGACGCGCACCCTCCAAGCCGCGATTGTCCGGGATCGGGTAGCCAGTTTCAACAACTTCAATTCTTCGAGCGGCGATCGCATTGCCAACGCGTGTAATAACGACACCGCTCAGGTCGACGTCCGGCCATTCTGCGTCGATCGCAGTTGCCATCGCTGCTGCCGCCTTGCCCGCTCCTACGACTACGCAGCGTCCCTTGGGCTTTGGTGGCAGATAGTTAGCTATCGCGTTACGAGGGTTTGCGCTCGCAGTAGCCGTTTCGAACAAGCGTCGTAAGACGGTACGTGCGCGAGAGTTGGTCCATTCTGCGTTCGAATGACTGCTGACGGTTGACGGAGAGGTTTGCGTCGAAGCAGACAAACGCGCGAGCGCCGCCATCATTGTGTCGAGTTTGAGGTCGAGGCGATCCAGGCGCTCGAAAGACTCCTTCCAGTTGACGCGTTCGAGTGTTTCCATAAATTTCGACTGGCGATCCAGCGCAGAAAAGGCGAGCACCACCATCGTCACAAGTAGCTTTCGCCCTTCTCCATCTTTGAACACGTCTATCTGTCGGGCCACTGCGGCATCGGCGATCGCTTCTCCAATTCGGACCGGATCAAGATTGAGCTTCGCGAGGGCTTGTCCGCGCGGCACACATTGGTCGAACACTTCTGTTAGATTGGAGAATGCGATTTCGATGTTCTCCTTGAAGCCAATGCCGTGCGGATGCTTCAATGATTCGTCGTAGATCGCGGTGAGCTGCCTTTCTGCATTCTCTAGCGCAAGGCTGAGCAAATTCCGTTCGGCGTTTCTGAACCCGGCGACCGCCTCGCCACCTTTGGTCAGCGCCTCGAAGACTTTTCCAACCTGATCGAAAGGTTGATCACTTTGAGCTACGCTCAGTATCGTAGCGGCACTAAGGCAAATTTGCCCGCAGAGTTTCGCGACTGAAATAGCCATAGGTGACTTCGTGCATGCTGTGGTTGACCGGAGCATTTTACCATGGCTGTGCGCGTCGCATTTCTCAATACTTCGACAATTTCGCTCGCCAACCCGATCGCAGCGGCTCGTGCCGCTTTAGTTGCGTCACTTACTTGATATGGACATCAGCAGGGTTCCGAGCCTGATGCGGCAGTTTGGAAGCTGGTTTATGGAGGCGGTCCCGTCCCAACTGGAGGCAGAGTCGAAACGTCCGCACCCGGTCGTTCCTTCGCATTGGCTTCCGGCCCGGAAGCAGTCGTTCACGCCAATTCGCCCGAGAACCGACGTTCGGATTGGCGCGTATGGGCGGATTGCGGACGTTCGCCGCGCGCAGTCCTTCTCCCGCCAGCGGGAGAAGGTGGCCCTCGCGTCAGCGAGGGTCGGATGAGGGCGCTTGCGGTTGCGAAGAGGCAATGGCG
>JAGWTW010000189.1 GCA_028868735.1 Hyphomicrobiales bacterium
ATAATCCACCCATAGGACGCGCTGCGCGCCGCTTTTCCTGGTCGATGCGCTTCCCGCGCCGATCGGGCTGGTGGATGCTGTCGCGCCGGGGGCCGAAGGAACCGGGGTCATCGAGCCGGCTCCCGAGGTTCGCGCGTGGCGACCACGACGCCGGGCGCCGCACTGTCGTCGGGCAGCGGGAAACCCTTTATCAAAGCGTAGATGGCGGGGATGACGATCAGCGTCAGCAGCGTCGAAGAGACCATACCCCCGATCATCGGCACGGCGATGCGCTGCATGACTTCGGAGCCAGCGCCCTTGCTCCAGAGGATCGGCAGCAGTCCCGCCATGATCGCGGCCACCGTCATCATCTTCGGCCGCACGCGGTCGACTGCGCCGCGCATGATCGCACGACGCAAGTCCTCGCGCGTGAACGCACGGCCGACGGCGGCGCATTCGGCCTCGATTTCGCGCATGGCGTGATCGAGATAGATCAGCATCACAACGCCGGTTTCGGCAGCGACGCCGGCGAGCGCGATGAATCCGACCGCGACGGCGACCGACATATTGAACCCGAGCCAGGCCATCAGCCACACGCCGCCGATCAGAGCGAACGGCAGGGACAGCATGACGATCAGCGTCTCGGTCAGGCGACGGAAGTTGAGATAGAGCAGCAGGAAGATGATGAGCAGCGTGACCGGTACGACAATGCGCATGCGCGCTTCGGCGCGCTCCAGATATTCGAACTGCCCACTCCAGGTCACATAGGCGCCTGGAGGAAACTTGATCTCGTCCGACACCGCCTTACGTGCATCTTCGACGTAACCGCCGATGTCACGATCGCGGACATCGACAAACACATATACCGCGAGCTGGCCGTTCTCGGTGCGGATCGAAGACGGACCGCGCACGAGTTCGACCTTCGAAACCTCGCCGAGCGGTACGCTGCCGCCGCTCGCCAAGGGAACGAGTACGTTATCCGATATGGATTTCGGATCGGAGCGGACGTCGCGGGGGTAGCGAACGTTTACGCCATAGCGCTCGCGACCTTCGACCGTCGTCGTGACATTTTCGCCGCCGAGCGCCAACGAGATCACGTCCTGCACGTCGCCGATCATCAGGCCATAACGGGCGAGCATTGAGCGGTCGGGCACGATGTCGAGGTAGTAGCCGCCCATCACCCGTTCGGCATAGGCGCTCGACGTGCCGGTCACACGCTTGAGGACAGCTTCAACCTGCCGCGCCAGTCCTTCTATTTCGCCGAGGTCGCGTCCGAATATCTTCACGCCGATCGGCGTTCGGATGCCCGTCGCCAACATGTCGAGGCGCGCTTTGATCGGCATGGTCCAGGCATTGGAAACGCCGGGAAACTGCAACGCCTTGTCCATATCGGCGATCAGCGAATCCGTCGTGACGCCCGGCCGCCATTGGTCCTTGGGCTTCAGTTGAATGACGGTCTCGAACATTTCGGTCGGCGCGGGATCGGTCGCGGTCGAGGCGCGACCGGCCTTGCCATAGACGGTCAGCACTTCCGGAAATGACTTGATGATCCGGTCCTGCGTTTGCAGCAACTCTGTCGCCGCCGTCACGGATATGCCCGGCAGCGTCGTCGGCATGTAGAACAAAGTGCCCTCGTTGAGCGTCGGCATGAATTCGCTGCCGAGCTTTTTCGCGGGAACAATCGTCACCACGAGTGACGCGAGCGCCAGCACGATCGTGATGATTTTGGCGTTGAGAACCACCCGGATCACCGGGCGGTAAATCCAGATAAGGAACCGGTTGATCGGATTGCGCGCTTCCGGAACGATCCTTCCGCGAACGAAAACGATCATGAGCGCCGGAACAAGCGTCACCGACAGAAGCGCCGCCGCCGCCATCGAGAATGTCTTGGTGTAGGCGAGCGGCGAGAACATCCGTCCTTCTTGCGCCTCGAGCGTGAAGATCGGCAGGAAGGACACGGTGATGACGAGCAGGCTGAAGAACAGCGCCGGCCCGACCTCGGTCGCAGCCTCGACCAGGATTTCAAGGCGCGGCTTGTCGGGTTTGGCATGTTCGAGATGCTTGTGCGCGTTCTCGATCATGACAATGGCCGCATCGACCATCGCGCCGATCGCGATAGCGATGCCGCCGAGGCTCATGATGTTGGAGCCGAGCCCCAGCGATTTCATGGCCGAGAAGGCCATCAGCACGCCCACCGGAAGCATGACTATCGCGACCAGCGCGCTTCGGACGTGCAGCAGGAAGACGATACACACAAGCGCGACGATGACGCTTTCTTCCAGCAAAGTGCTCTTGAGCGTATCGATCGCCGCGTTGATGAGTTCGGAGCGATCGTAGACCGGCACGATCTCGACGCCCTTGGGCAGGCTCGACGCCATCTGCTTCAGGGTTGCCTTGACATTGTCGATGACGGTGAGCGCGTTCGCGCCGAACCTTTGCAAGGCGATACCGCTTGCGACTTCGCCTTCGCCATTCAACTCCGTGATTCCGCGCCGCTCGTCCGGCCCGATCTCCACGCGCGCCACGTCCTTGATCAGCAGGGGCGTTCCGTTGTCCGACTTGAGGACGATATTCTCGATGTCCGAAACACCTCGCAGGTAGCCGCGGCCGCGTACGACGAACTCGAATTCGGAAAGTTCGACGGTGCGTCCGCCGACATCCGTGTTGCTGGAGCGGATCGCATCGCGGATTTTTGACAGCGGGACGCCGAGCGCACGAATCCGGTTCGGATCGACGACGACATTGTATTGTTTGACGAAGCCGCCGACGCTGGCGACCTCGGCGACGCCTTCCGCCTTGGCGAGCCCGTAACGGATCGTCCAATCCTGGACCGTCCGCAATTCGGCGAGCGTCATTTCCTTGGCGATGACAGCATATTGGTAGACCCAACCGACGCCGGTCGCATCCGGGCCAAGCACCGGAGTGACGCCCTTCGGCAATTTCGCGCCCGCCGCGCTCAGATATTCAAGAACGCGCGAACGCGCCCAATAGATGTCGACGCCATCTTCGAAGATCACATAAACGAAGGACACGCCGAAGAACGAGAAGCCACGAACCACCTTCGATTTCGGCACCGTGAGCATGGCGCTCGTGAGTGGATATGTGACCTGGTCCTCGACGACCTGCGGCGCCTGGCCCGGATACTCGGTATAGATGATCGCCTGCACGTCGGAGAGATCGGGGATGGCGTCCAGCGGCAGGGTCCGCACCGCATAGACGCCGGAGGCGACGACAAATACCGTGCCGATGAAGATCAGAACGAGATTTCGCGCGGACCAGGCGATGAGCCGCCCGATCATTTGCCGGACTCCGGCGGCGCGAAAGCCTTCAGCGCGGCCTTCAGGTTGCTTTCGGAATCGATCAGGAAGTTCGCCGACGTGACGACCCTGTCGCCGTCCTGAACGCCTTCGCGGATTTCGACACGACCGTCGCCGCGTTGACCAATCTTGACCGCGCGCGGCTCGAACTTCCCGTCGCCTTTATCGAGGATCACGATCTGGCTCTTGCCGGAATCGACGACGGCGCTGTCGGGAACGGTCGCCACGTTCGCGCCGCCGCCGACGGCTATGTCGGCCTCGACATACATGTCCGGCCTCAACGCAAGGTCTGTATTCGCCAATTCGACGCGGACTCGGGCCGTGCGCGTTTCCCGGTTGATCTGCGGATAGATGAGACTGACCTTGCCGGAAAAAGTGCGGCTCGGCAGCGCGCGCGCGCGAACGACGACCGGTTGTCCGAACCGCAACCGGCCGTAGTCGCGTTCCGAAACATCGACGAGCGCCCAGACCATCGTCATGTCCGCGAGCCTGAACAGCGTCTGTCCCGGCTCCGCCTTCATGCCGTCGGTCACAGCGCGTTCGAGCACGATCCCGCCAATCGGCGCCGGCCACGAGATCGCGAGCGGCGCCTTCTTCGTACGTTCGATCTCGGCGAACACGGATTGCGGGACGCCGAGATTGAGCAGCCGTGTCCGCGCGCCCTCGAAATTCGGATTGGCTGCGAACTGTGCAGCGGCCGCGGCGATATCCGGCGAATATAATTGGAGAAGCGATTCACCCTTCTTCACATAGTCGCCCGTCGTGACGTCCGAGACCTTCTCGACAAAGGCCGTCGAGCGCGTCGCGACGATCGTGAC
>JAGWTW010000090.1 GCA_028868735.1 Hyphomicrobiales bacterium
CGGACATCGCGCTCCCTCTCCCCGCCTGCGGGGAGAGGGCCGGGGTGAGGGGCCTGGCTCCAATCCGCAATTGCGCGCCTATGTGAGCGACAACCATGTCATGGACACGTTCACGCTCCACGCGATTTCCGGACGCGACATCCTTTCGAAATTCGGCTATCCCGCCTGCAGGTGACAGGCCGCGCAAGACGGCCGGACCCGCACGAAAGATTCCGGGGAGGAAACATGAAAGGCAAGCATCTTTCCACCGTCGCATGCGCGCTCGGCGCGCTTCTGGCGGCCGCGCCGGCGCTGGCGCAGACGGCGCCGCTCAAGATCGGCGTGCTGACCGACGAATCCGGCCCCTACGCCGATTCCGCCGGGCCCGGCTCCATCCTCGCCGCTGAGATGGCGGTCGCGGATTTCGGCGGAACGGTGAAGGGCCGCAAAATCGAGATCGTCGACGCCGACACGCAGAACAAGCCGGACGTGGCGGCGGGAATCGCCCGGCGCTGGTTCGACACGGAAGGCGTGAGCGCCGTGATCGATCTGCCGGTGACCCCGATCGCCGCCGCCGTGCAGCAGATCGCGAAAGAGAAGAACCGCACCGTGATGATCACGGCCTCGGCGACCAGCGATTTCACGTCCAAATGGTGCTCGCCCGTCTCGACCCACTGGGCCGACGACAGCCATGCGCTCGCCGCCGGCACCGCCAGCGCGATCATGGCGGGCGGCCCGAAAAGCTGGTTCTTCGTGACCGTCGACATCGCCTTCGGCGCAGCCCTCCAGCGCGATGCGGCCGAAGTGATCGAGAAGACCGGCGGCAAGGTGCTGGGGACGGCGAAACATCCGGTCAACGCGCCGGATTTCTCGTCCCTGCTGCTTCAGGCGCAAAGCTCGGGCGCGCAGGAGATCGGCCTCGCCAGCGTCGGCGGCGATCTCGTCAACGAGATCAAGCAGGCCCACGAATTCGGCATCGGCAAGGACGGCAAGCAGTCGCTGATCGCCTTCCTGGTCTACATCCAGGACATCAACGCGCTGGGCCTGAGCACGGCGCAGGGGCTCAACGTCACCAGCGGCTTCTACTGGGATCAGAGCGACAAGGCCCGCGCCTTCGCCAAGCGCTTCTTCGAGAAACGCAAGATGATGCCTTCCAAGGACCATGCCGAGATCTATACGGCCGTGCTGCACTACCTGCAGGCGGTCGAGAAGGCGGGCACGGACGAGGCGGTCGCGGTCGGCAAGGCGATGCGCGCCGCGCCCGTCGATTATTTCGGCCGGCCCGCGAGCGTCCGCAGCGATGGCCGCGTGCTGTACGATCTCACCCTCTACAAGGTGAAGAGCCCGGACCGGTCGAAGGCGCCCTGGGACTATTACGAGAAGGTCCGGGACATTCCGGCGACCGAGGCCTTTCTGCCGACGAGCCCCGCCTGCGGCGGCTGAAGCACGCCTTGGACTGCGCCGGATTTTTGCGGCGCGGATCCGCCGGATCGGCTAAGGTGCCTGTCCGGCCAAGCGAATTTCTGCATCTTCAGGAGGATTGCGTTCATGCGTACGGACAAAGCGGTCGCCAAGGCCGCGCCGATGGAAAACGGGGCCGCCGACGCCGACACGATCGATCAGGTGCGCGAACTTCTCTTCGGCGCGACGAAACGCACGACGGAAGCCCGCCTCGACGACATCGACCGCCAGATCGCCTTGCTGCGCGACGATCTCGCGGCCCGCTTCGCCTCGCTCGAGGCGCGTCTGGCCGAACAGGGACGCGACACCGATTCCAAGCATAACCGGTCGATCGACAATATCGGCCAGGCGATCGCCGAACTCGGCGCGACGATCAAGGCGCTGGGAACGGGCGGCAAGGCCCGCTGATATGAACGCCCCCGCCGGCCGGTCGGGGATCGAACTCGACCGCCTCAAGCAGCTCCTGCTCAGTCCGGAGACGGATCGGCTGGAGAGCGTGGAGTCGCGCGTCGACAAGATCGATTCCTATGTCGGCGGCAGGGATCAACTGGAGAAGGCGGCCGCCGACGTTCTGGTCGACGCCTTCCGTCGCGCGGAGATCGCCCAGCATCGCGACCTCGCCAATGCGGTCGCGCCCGTCGTGGTGGCGGCGATCCGCAACGAGATCAAGAACTCCAAGGACATGATGGTCGAGGCGCTCTATCCCATCACGGGACGCCTCGTCGCCGCGGCCGTCGCCAACGCATTCCGCGACCTCGTCGCCGATCTCAACGACCGGCTCGACCGCACGCTGTCGGCCCATCACTGGAAGCTGCGCTTCCGGTCGCTCGTGACGGGCAGGTCGGTGAGCGAACTGGCGCTTGCGGAAGCGCAGACGCCGATCTTGCGCCGTCTGCTTTTGCTGGAGCGCGGCAGCGGCCGTCTGATCGCCGCCTGGCATGCGCCGGGCGAAGAGGATTCGCAATCCGAACTCGCGAGCGGCCTGATCGCCGCCATCACGGAATTCGCCTCCAGCGTGTACGGCGCGCGCAACAACGAATTGCGTACGCTCGATCTCGGCCCCTCGCGCATCTTCCTGCGCGGCGCGCCGATGTATCTCGCGGCCGCCGAATGCGCCGGCGTGCTGAAGCCCGAACACGAGCGCGAACTCGACGACGCTTTCCTCTCGCTTGTCGCCCGCATCGATCACGCGCGCGGGACCGCAGGAGATGCGCTCGCGGACATGGCCTCGACCCTGTTTCGCGCGCAGCCCGAGAAAAAGCGGTCGTCTCTCCCGTTGGCGGCCGCTGCGCTGGCCGCGCTCGCCGTCGTCGTCTGGCTCGCGAGCGGTCCGGTCCTGCGCGGATTCAAGAACCGGCGCATCGAAGCGGCCTTCGCGCAAGCGCTCGCGGATCATCCGACGCTGCGCGCCTGGCCGCTGCATCTGCGGGTCGATCACGCGGCGGGATCCGTCGCGCTGGAAGGTCTCGCGCCCTCCGCCGCCGACGCGCGGACGCTGGTCGATGCGATCAGGCCGGCGGCCGCGCCCTACGTCGTCGAACAGAACACGGCTTCTGTCGCCGCGCGCGGCGACGCCGAAGCGCTCGCAACGCAGGCCGCCGAGCTGAAGAAGCAGCTTGCGGCCGCGGATGCGCAAATCGCAGCGCTGAAGCAAAGCGACGGCGCGGCGATCGATCGCGCCTTTGCGCAGGCCGTCGACAAGGCGAAAGCGCAGACGAACGCGGCCGCACGCGATCTGCAATCGCAAACGCAGGCTGCGAGCGACCGGCTCGGAACGCTGATCGCGGCCGCCGCGCCGACCCCGCGCGACCGCGTCGCGAGCCTTCTGGCGCGCACTGCGCTGTTTTTCGAAACCGGCTCCGACCAATTCGTCGACGCCGCGCTTGCGGCTCGACGGCTCGATGAAGTCGCCGCCGCGATCAAAGGCGCCGATTATCGCCTCATCGTGATCGGTCAGGTCGATACGACCGGAAGCGACAAGCGGAACGCTGAAATCGCGCGGGCGCGCGCCTCGGGCGTGGTCGATATGCTGGCGGCGCGCGGCGTCGAACGGTCGCACATGACGACGGCCATGCGGCGGCCCGACTTCAGCATCGATTCGAAAGGCGTCGCACGCGACCGGCGCGTGACGTTCGAACTCGCCTACGAGGACGAGACGGCGCCGTGACCGCCAGCGCGAAAGTCATGCTGCTCGGCGAGATCGGCGTCGGCAAGTCCTCGCTCGCGCGCCGATTTGTGTTCGACCGTTTCGAAGCCGACTACAAGTCGACGATCGGCGTCGACATTCTCACGCACGACGTCGCGGCCGCCAGCGGCGAATCGCTGCGCCTTGTCCTGTGGGACACCGACGGCGATTTCGGAACGCGCATCTTCGAAACCGTCTATGTCAAGGGCGCATCCGGCGCGCTGATCGTGTCCGATTGCACGCGGCCGGCGACGCTCGCCAAGGCGGCGCGCCTGGCGACGCATTTCAGCGAGGCCTTCCCGGGCCGCCCGGTGCGCATCATCGTCAACAAGATCGATCTCGCGGAGATGGAGACAGAAGCCTTCGCGGCTGCGGGCGTAGCGCCAGGCGACATCGCACGAACGAGCGCGCGCACGGGCGACGGCGTCGCTGAACTTTTCGCTGGATTCGCCGGCGACATCCTGCGCAGAGGTTTCTGATCAGCCCGCAGCCGGCAGCGCGACCATGATGGTGGAGCCGACCGCGCATTTGGCCGCGAGGTCGACCGTCGCGCCGATTTCGCGCAAGCAGCCAAGCGCGCTGAAGAACGCCCGATCTGCGGCAGTGACTTCGCGCGGCGCCGCGCTCGGACTTGCGGCCTGATTGTTGTCGTCGCCGCGCCGCGTCATCGGACCCGCGACGATCGCAAGCCGCGCCTCGTCGAGCGAACGCCATAACAGAATCTCGATGCGCCGGTCGCGGCCCTCGCGCTCGACGACGCTCGCCAACAGATTGCGCACGGCGTCCGACAATGATTTTGCGTCGGCGCGCGCCAACAATGGCGCAGGCGGCGCCGAGAGCACGAGCGTCTGATTGCGGGCTGCGCAGCCCTTCTCGAATTGCGGCGCAAGCCGATCCATCATCGCGCAGAGATCGACGCGCGCGCCGTTTTCGCCGGAAAGTTCGTCTTGCCGCTTCGACAGCAGCGCCGAAAGGTCGCGCGTCCAGTTGCTGACGAGCCCGAATCTCGAATCGTCGACACCCTCGGTCTGCATGATTTCCAATACGCCTTCGAGGGCGCAGACGGCGGGCGCTATCTCCTCGACGAAGGCCGCCGCGCGGGCGTTGGCGTCCTCGAGACGCCGTTCCAGCTGACGGCGCATGTCGTCCGCGGTCGCAAGCCGCGCCTGAACGCGCAGCGCGGAGCGCAGGGCCGTTTCGAGGGCCGAGGGCGAAAGATCCGCAAACCGCATCTCCACGCAGGCGCCGCATCCATCGAAATCGCCGGCGTCGTGCGCGAGAGCGATGCAAGGCGCATCCGGAAACATCGTGGGATCGAAACGGCGCTCCGGCGCATTGGCCATGTCGAAAATCACAACCTCGCCGGCGCGCGCGACGAGACCGCCGCCGTCGACAAGCGCGCCGATGCGCACCCGACAATCGAAAGACGGCGTTTGCTCGCAGGCGATCAGGAGCGCGCGCGCCGTTTCCGGATCGTCGGTCAGGATTGCGACGTTGAGCGAGGTCTTTTGCGCCGCAGGGCGCAAGCCGGTCCGGAGCGCCCCGGAAAATCCAGGAGATTGGTCGTACATGGCCGGTCCTCGATGCTCGAAGATCGGTCCTTTCTTGACGGTTTAGACGTGTACGGACATCTGGCGGAGGTCACAAAACCAGCGTGACAAAAGTCACGCTTTCCCCGATTTGATGGATTTTACCGCCAGTTCCGTCCGGGAACGCGCGCCGAGCTTGTCCATGATTCGGCTGACGTAATTCTTCACGGTGCCTTCCGCGAGCTTCAGTTCCCCGGCGATTTCCTTGTTGCTATGGCCGGCGGCGACAAGCGCCATGATCGCCTGCTCTCGGTCGGTCAGCGGTTCGGACGGTTCGCGCGCTTTCACCGCCGGCGCCTTGTGCGTACGCCTCACCTCGTCCATGAGTTTCGCCGCTACGGTCGACGACAGCCGGTTCGCGCCGCGGATTGCAGCGAGAATGTCGGCCTCCTCGGCGTCTTTGAGAAGATAGGCGGCCGCGCCTGCGCCGATGGCGTCGAACACCATCTCGTCCGTATCGAACGTCGTCAGCACGATAATGCGCGTGTGTGGATTGTCGGCGAGGATCGCGCGGGTCGCCGCCACGCCGCCGAGACGCGGCATTTGCAGATCCATCAGCACGACGTCCGGACGCGAGAGACGCGCAAGGCGGATCGCCTCCTGTCCGTCCGGGGCTTCCGCCACGACGTCGATGTCTTCTTCGAGCGAAAGCATCGTCTTGAAAGCGCGCCGGATCAATTGCTGATCCTCGACGATCATCACGCGGATCGGCTCCGGCCGGGTCTCCGACATTCCTACCCCACACTCCCCACCGGCGCGCGCAGAACCAGCGTCGCGCCGCGTCCGGGCTCCGATGTAACGGCGAGGCGCCCCCCGATCATGCGCGCCTGCTCGTCCATGCCCTGCAATCCGTAGTGGCCGGGATTGTCTCGTGCCGGATCGAACCCGCGGCCGTCATCCCCTACGACGACTTCGATTTCGTTTCCGATCAGTTCCGCCGACAATGTAACCGAAGTCGCATTCGCATGCGACTCGACGTTACGAAGGGCTTCCTCCGCGATTCTAAAGATAATTTCAGCCTGTTCGCCCGAGAATCCTGCAAGACGCGGATCGATGCTGCGTCGCGCGGAAACGCCGGTCCGCTCCGTGAAACGGCTCGCCGCGCGGTCGAGCGCAGCCGCCAGCCCTTCGACGCCGGCGCGCTGGAACCGCACCTGGCCGAGCGCGGCCCGCCCGCGCTCCAGCCCCTCGCGCGCCGCCGTCTCCGCCGTCGCAAGCTCGTCGTCGACGCGCTCGGGCGCACGCCGCGCGAGCTTGCGGACGAGCCGCAATTGCGCGACCACGGCGACAAGGGCGTGGACGATCGTGTCGTGGAGATCGTGCGCGATTTTCAACCGCTCGCGCATGACGAGCGCAGCCCGCAATTCGATATTGGCGCGCTCGATGTCGGCCTGCAGCTTTTTCAGAAGCGTGATGTCGCGCCCGACCACCTGGTATTCCGCGGGTCCGCCGTCGCGGCCGAGCCAGGCCGCACGCCACCAGATCCAGACGAGCTCGCCGCCCGCAGCGACGAATTGCTGCTCGAACGAAATCTCCTCGCGACCGGCGATCGCCGACCATTCGGCGCCGTCGCGAACAGGAAGCGCCGCGCCGACGTCTGCGCCGAGCATCTCGGTAACCGCGCGGCCGGCGAGCGCGAGCGCCCGCGTATTGGCGAAGGCGATACGCCGGTCCGGGGTGAGCCGCAGAACGATGTCGGATCCGGATTCGACGATATCGCGATAGAGCGCTTCGTTGACGTTGGCGCGACGGCGGGCGGCCTCGGCCTGTTCGTCGGCGAGCCGACGTTCGCGCCGCTCGCGCACCAGCATGATTTCGGTCTCGCTCGCGCCGAACGCGCGCGCGGCGACGATCGTATAGCAGCCGGCCGCCGGATCCCAGGAGATGGTGACGTTCGCCTTGTCGCTCCCGCCCCAGCCGACGTTCGGCAACGCAAGCAGCGCCTGCCGCCCTGCGCGCAGATCGCGCAAGTCGTCCTCGAGTCCGGCGAACAGCGGCGCTGCGAAGCAATTTCCGTCGGCGGCCGGAATCCAGCCGGTCATCGCGCCTGCGCGCGAAACGATCGCGCCCGCCGCATCCACGCGCGCGATTTCGAGCCCGTGAAGCGTCAGATCCCGGTAGGCGCCGGGTTCGATGTCGTCGTCGCGCAAGCCGTCTCCCTAGCCGCCGGGATTTTGGGCTGTTTCGCGCGGCTTGTCATCACGGCGCCCGGCGCATCCATTCCTCGCCCATCACGACGGCGACGATGCGCAGCGCAGCTTCGCGCCAGGTCGGCCGGACCACGCGCGTCGGATCGGCTTTCGCCTCGCCCGCGAGAAAGGCGCTGACGACCTTCGCCATCGCGTCCGGATCGTTGACGCGGAAGTAGAGCGCGCCGTCGCCGCCGATCTCGCGAAACACCGGAATGTCGCTGCAAATCACGGGCTTGTCTTTCCACGCGGCTTCGGCGAGCGGCAGTCCGAACCCCTCCGCATAAGACGGCGCGAGAACGGCCGCGCAATGGTCGTAGGCATAGGCGAGGTCGGCGTCGTCGGCCTTTTCGAACCACATGAGGCGACGGCCGAACTCGCGGTGCGCTCGAATGTCCGCGATCAAGGCGTCGACGTGCCATCCGCGCCGCCCGATCAGCACGAGGCGAGCGTCGATGCCCTGCGCCCAGAGCCGGTCGAAGGCGGCGAGCGCGATCGCGTGGCCCTTGCGCGGCTCGAGCGTGCCGACCAGCAGGAAGGTCGGCGCCTGTGAAGCGAAAGCCGCCCGCATTCCCGCGCTCGCTTCGCCGCCCGCGGGCGCGACGTCCGAGCCGCAATGGAACCAGCCGATACGCAGGCCAGCCCGCGTCGGCAGCCGCTGCGCCTCGATATAGCCGCACAATTCCTCGGCGACGGTCCGCGAAATGGCGATCATCCCATCGCTCTCGACCAGCGCCGCCTTCAGCCACGCCAGATGAATCTCCGGAACGCGCCCGACAGACGCGCCCTTGTAAAGCTGCGGAATGAGATCGTAGATGCAGGACACGATCTTTCCGCCGCCCGCGCGCACCTCTCCGAATACGCCGGCGAAGCGCGCGAACGCGCCCCAGGAATTGTCGAGCATCAGAAGGCAGTCGCCGCGCGCGATCTCGATTTCGGCGTCGGGAACGGTCTGCGCGACGCCGGTTTCCCGCGCGACATAGGTCTCGCACGAGATGAGACGGGCGCCGTCGAGCCGGACCGCGACCGGCGTTACGTCGCCGAGCGACCGCTCGCGATAGAGCGCCGTCACGACATTGCGCACGACGCGCTGGATGCCCGTGCGATCATCGTTTGCCACAATGGTCGTCACGTCGACGAGAAGGCGGCGGCGCGAGCCGTCGTAGAGTTGCGGACACGACGCCAGGATGCAATCGGCGGCGGTCTCCGCGGACGGTTTCGCGCGCGGCGCGCGGCGCAGGATATCGGCGGCTTCGGCCTCGTAACCTTCCGCCAGCAGAAGAGACGCAGGCAGCGCGCGCGCCCGCGCAGGCCGCGTCGTTCCGCGTTCGGCCTCCCGCAAAGCCTCCCACGCGCGCGCGGCGGTCGATCTCCACGAAAAATCCTGCGCGCGACGAAGCGACCAGCTGCGCGCATCGGCAAGACGCGCATCGTCTGCGAGCACCGTCGAAAGGCGTTCCGCGATCTTCGCCGACGAACGCGTGTCGCATCGAAAATCGATTTTGTCGACGATCTCCGCGAGACTCGAATTATCGCCGACGAGAACGGCCGCCCCGCATTGCATCGCCTCCAGCGCCGGCAGGCCGAACCCTTCATAAAGCGATGGAAACAGAAAAAGCGCGCAGCGCGCATAGAGAAAAGCGAGATCGCGATCCTCGACGCGATCGAGAAAGACGAGCGCTTCCGCGCGCAAGCCGGCCTTCTGCGCTTTTGCGCGCGCAGCGTCCTTCCGTTGCGCGTCGAACGGCGTGAGGAAGACGAATTGATGTTTGTCCCGCACGAGCGGATCGATCAGCGGCAACGCATCGAGCGCGGCCTCGACATTCTTGCGCGGATCGTCTCCGGAGGCGCAGAAGACGAAAGGCGCGCGAACGCCGAGCGCACGCAATCTCTCGTCGTCATCGGGACCATGCGGGACCGGACGGAAAGCGTCGTCCGCAGCGCCGGAAATGTTCACGACGCGGTCGGGCGAAACGCCGAGCAGGCGAATGGCGTCCGCGCGCGTCGATTCCGAAATCGCCAGCATCAGATCGGCGCTTGCGGTCGCCTTCATCTGCTCGTCCTGGAACCGCCGCGCGCCGGCGTCGCGCAGATAAAGATCGGAAAAGAGCGCCGGAATGAAATCGTAGACGATGGCGGCGCCGATCCGCGCGGGCAGCCGGCTGAAATCCGACAATGCGAAATCGTCGGGCCACGCCTCGAACAGACTGGAGGCCAGATAGACGTCCGGCGCGTCGAGCGCGACTGCGCGGCGCACGACGGCTTCGCCGAGACGTCGCGCGGGATCTGCCTGAGGCGCCGCATAGTGCGGCGATGGCGGCGTCGCGTAACGCGCAAAGCGCGTGTCGGCGGCGGCCGTCAATTCGGCGCGCAAGGCGGCAGCGGCGTCGGAGAAATTCGCGCTTGTCGCGAAGCCGAGATCGTCGTCGCCCTTTTGTCGCTGCATCTCCAGGGCGAGCGCGCGCGTGTAGCGGCCGATGCCGCGCAGGCGGGAGCCCTTGGTCTGTGCGCCGATGAGATCGAAGAGAATACGCAAGGGCGTCAGGCCGGCCGCGCCAGCCGCTGCGCGATGCGGGCGGCGATCCTGTCGCGCGTCAGCGGCTGCGGCGGCTTCGCCTCCGGCGCGCTCCGCGCGACTCCGCCGGAATCGGCCCCGTCGCCATCGTCGTCGCGGCGTGCGAACAGCGCGCGCAGCGCGCGCTCGACGACGCGCACCGGCCAGGCGGCGTGCCAGGCGACGCTGTAGATCGCCTCCTCGTGGCGCTGCTTCGACAGCTCCAGTTCGCGTCGCAATTGATCGACCTGGAATTCGAGAATGCGGATGCGGTCCTTGTCGGCGGAATTGGCGAGCGGCTCGCTGTCCATGGCCCGTTCCTTCATGCGGCGGGAGACGATCCCTCGGCGTTTTTCGAGCGCCAGTACTCGAGCAGGGACGAGATGATCCCGTCGATATCTACCGTCGGCGCCCACCCGGTCGCGGCTTGCAGGCGCGCCGACGAGCCGATCGCCAGCGGCACGTCGCTCGGCCGCAACCGCGCGGGATCAACCACGATTTCGAACGGCTGCTTCGCTTGCGCGCGAAACTTTTCGACGAGATCGGCGATGCGATAGGACGCGCCGGAGGCGACGTTGTAGACCGCGGGACGACCCGGTTCGGTCGGGGCGGCGAGCATGTCGAGATAGGCGGCGCACACGTCCCGCACGTGCAGGAAGTCGCGACGCGCCGACAGATTGCCCATTTCGAGTCGCGGCGAACGACGCCCGGCCTCGACGTCGGCGATCTGCGCGGCGAGCGAGGGCAGCACGAACCGCGTGTCCTGGCCGGGCCCCGTATGATTGAACGGGCGCGCGATCACGATGCGCGCCTGCGGCAGCACGTCCGGCAGCATGGACTCGGCTGCGACCTTGGAGCGCGCATAGGCGTTCATGGGGCGCGGCGGCGTGTCCTCGGTCGCGGCGCCGTCGAGGAAGCTGCGCCCGTAGACTTCGGACGAACTCACGAAGAAAAAGGTCAGGTCGGGAACGTGCCGGTGGCAGGCGTGCGCGAGTTCGAGCGTGCCGCCGAAATTGACGCGCCACGTCGCCTCCGCCGCGACCGATCCGCCGATCGCAGCCTGCGCGGCGAGGTGCAGCACGAGATCCGGCTGCAAATCGCGCACGATCCGGGCGATCGCCGGGCCGTCCGTCACCTGCGCGTCGATCGCGCGCCAGCCCTCGCGTTGAACGGACTCGCCGGGAAAGCGCAGCAGAGTCTTTTCAGCCCCGGGCCAGGCCGCAGCGAGCGCCGGCGCCAGATAGCCGCCCACGAAACCCGTGCCGCCGGTCAGCAGGATGCGGCGGTAGTTCGGCACGGTCCTGGCGCGCGCGTCGCTCACAGGCCGGTTTCGACCCTGACGCGCTCCAGATCCGCCTCCAGCATCTCGCGGATCATGTCCTCGAGCGAAGTCTTCGCCGTCCAGCCGAGCTTTTCCTTCGCTTTCGCCGGATCGCCGAGCAACACGTCGACTTCCGCGGGGCGGTAGAATTTCGGATCGATCACGACATGTTTCTTCATGTCGAGCCCGGCGTGTTCGAAAGCGATGCGGCACATGTCGCGCACGGTCGTCGTGTAGCCCGTCGCCACCACATAATCGTCGGGCTTGTCCTGCTGCAGCATCATCCACATCGCCTGCACGTAGTCCCGCGCATGGCCCCAGTCGCGTTTGGCGTCGATGTTGCCGAGCCGCAGCTCTTTCGCCTTGCCGAGCTTGATGCGCGCCACGCCGTCGGTCACCTTGCGGGTGACGAATTCGATGCCGCGCAGCGGGCTCTCGTGATTGAAGAGAATGCCGGACGACGCGTGGAAGCCGAAGCTCTCGCGGTAGTTCACCGTGATCCAGTGCCCGTAGAGCTTGGCCACCGCGTAAGGCGAACGCGGATAGAAAGGCGTCTTCTCGCTCTGCTTATCCTGCTGGATCAGCCCGAACATTTCCGACGACGACGCCTGGTAGAAGCGCGCGTCCGGCTTCTCCGCGCGCATCGCCTCGAGCATGTTGGTGACGCCGATCGCCGTGATGTTTCCAGTATGGATCGGCTGGCGCCACGAGGAGGCGACGAAGGATTGCGCGGCGAGATTGTAGATTTCGTCCGGCTGCGTCTCCTTCACGATCCGCACCAGGCTCGAAAGGTCGCCCATGTCGCCGTCGAGCAGCGTCACCTTGTCGGCGACGCCGAGCCAGCGCAGGCGATGATCTTCAACGCCGCGATGGGACGAGCGGCGGATGACGCCGAACACCTCGTAGCCCTTCGACAGCAGAAATTGCGAGAGATAGGCCCCATCCTGGCCCGTGATGCCGGTCAGGAGCGCGCGCTTCGACATTCGTGTTTCCTACCTGCGGACACAGCGCCGCGGCAAATCTCCGGTCTGGACCGGACTCGACGGATGGCGGGCAAATAGCAAAAGGCGCGCCGCGCTGGCAAGTACGGCGCGCCAATATACTGTTATTTCTACGCTTTCCGTATCAGGCCTCCGCGAATTTCGCCGCCCGCTTCTCCATCTGCGAACGCACCGCCTCGACCTGGTTCGGACTGCCGATGAGTTTCAACTGCTCGACGGATTCCGCGGTGAGCCCGGTTTTCGCGTCGGTCGCGACCGCAAGATTGAGGAGTCGCTTGGCGGCGCGGATCGCATGCGGGTTCTTGGCGGAAATCTCGCGGGCGGTCTCCAGCGCGGCGGCGCGCGGGTCCGCGCAGACACGGGTCACGAGCCCGTAGGCGAACGCCTCCTCGCCGGAGAAAACGCGGCCGGTGTAGGTCAGTTCGCGCACGATGTCCTCGCGGGCGAGATGTCGCATCAATTGCGTGCCGGCGACGTCGGGCACGAGTCCCCAGCGGATCTCCATGACGGAGAGCTTCACGTCCGGCGTCGCGTAACGCATGTCGGCGCCGAGCGCGACCTGAAAGCCGCCGCCGAAGGCGACGCCATGCACGGCCGCGATCACCGGGACGGGCAATTCGCGCCAGAGCCACGCCGACCATTGCGGCTTGTTGGCCGGCCCGTGCGTGCGCGCGGTGAGGTCGCGCATGCCCTTCAACGCCTCGCCCTTCTCCTTCATGTCGTTGAAGCGGCCCATGTCGAGGCCGGCGCAGAAGGCGCGGCCTTCGCCCGAAAGCACGACGGCGCGCAATCCCTTCATGTCGGCGAGCTTCGCGCCGGCTTCGATCAGGCCGTCGAACATCGCCTCGTCCAGCGCGTTCATCTTGTCGGCGCGGATCATGCGGACGTCGGCGACGCCGTCCTGAAAATCGATTGCGACGCGGTCTTTCATTTTTTCTCTCCGATTTCTAACCCTTAAGAACCATTCGCGGCGAACTTGTGGGTTCGACTCGGAATGCACCGGCGAAGGGAGGTTACGCAATCGTCTTCATGCGCGCCAAAACGTCAGCGGCAAGTTTGCCGCGCCCCTCTTGGTTATTGTGGTAAATGATGCAACGAAGGGCGCGAAGATCGAAGGGCACATCATCCATGTGCTGCGTAATCAGGATCACTTCTTTTCCTACCGTATGCGCAATACCAATCTCGTAAAACACATTTGGGTTCTTTCCTGACAAATCACAAATGACGACGCGAGACGTGCAAATCAACTCGACAACGTCCTGCATGATGTGCGCATGAAGCCAAAAATCATCTGCCCGTCTGCACTCGTAGCTCGCTCCTTCAAGCACAGCTTTGATAGATTGATAAACCCCGTCAAATTCCGCCGAGAACGGCATCATCATGGTGACGAGCTTAGGCCTGACCGGATTCGAGCTCATCTGAAATACACGAGGCAGCGGCTGTCGTTTCGCTTCCCGGCGATAGAGAATTTGGAATAGATCAGCGTCCTTGATGGCCCAATGATTTCGAGAGAACTCCCAATCATCTATACCGAGATCACCTGCAGCTGCGTAGATTTCAGCGTTAGTCAGGCGCGGCATTTCTGGGTCATAGGCATATTGAAGATGATAGTCACTCGCCCTCAGTTCGACGCGTGTTAGCCAGCCGATTCTCGCAATCTCGTCATCCGTACCTTCATCCATAAAGATTGTCGGAAGGGTCGACACGCCTTGCGCGTCTAGAATGCCATTGGGCTTATATCTCGCAGATAAAGATTTCTCGGTATGCTCGAATACGCGGACAGCTGAAATCGAGCCTCGATGCTCGCTCTGAAGCATCCCCGAAACGATCAAGTTGAACATATGCGCCCTAGCCAATTATTCTATCGTTGACAGACTTGCCCTCACGCCACCCGCCTATGGGGGAGTGAGAGCCATGGCGAGGCGCAGCATTACAGCACCTTGCCCGGATTCAATATCCCGTTCGGATCGAACGTCTTCTTGAGCGTCCGCATCATGTCGAGCGCCACGGCGTCCTTCACGTGCGGCAATTCCTCGCGCTTCATCACGCCGATGCCGTGTTCGGCCGAAATCGAGCCCTCGTACTTCGCCACGATGCCGTGCACGACGGCGTTGACGTCGTCCCAGCGCGCCATAAACGCCGCCTTGTCCGCCCCGACCGGCTGCGACACGTTGCAATGAATATTGCCGTCGCCGAGATGGCCGAACGCAACCATGCGCGCGCCGGGAATGAGCGCGGTCACGTCGCGCTCGACATCGGCGAGGAATGCGGGAACGCGCGAGATCGGCACGGAAATATCGTGCTTGATGGAGCCGCCCTCGTGCTTCTGCACCTCGGACAACAGCTCGCGCAGCCGCCAGAAATCGTCGCGCTGGTCGAGCGACGCGGCGAGCGCGGCGTCCTCCACGAAACCCTTTTCGATCGCGTCGGCAAGCAGGTTTTCGAGCGTCGCCTCGACACCTGCGTCGGTCTGCGAGGCGAGTTCCATCAGCACGTACCAGGCGTGCGGCGCGCCGAGCGGATCGCGCACGTCGGCGCCGTGTTTCAGATCGAAATCGATCCCGATGCGCGGAATGAGTTCGAAGCTCTTCACGTCGGCGCCGGCGCGCGACAGCGCGATGTCGAGCAGGCCGAGCGCGGCCTGCGGCGAGGCGAGGCCCACGAACGCGGTCGCGCGCGCGCGGGGACGTGGGAAAAGCTTCAGAACGGCGCCGGTGATGATACCGAGCGTGCCTTCGGCGCCGATGAACAGGTTCTTGAGATCGTAGCCGGTGTTGTCCTTTTTCACCTTGGTGAGATTGGACATGACGCGACCGTCGGCGAGCACGGCCTCGATCCCGAGCACGAGATCGCGCGCGACGCCATAGGCGAGCGCGGCGACGCCGCCCGCATTGGTCGAAAGGTTGCCGCCGATCGTGCAGGAGCCCTCGGACGGCAGCGAGAGCGGAAAGAAGCGATCGACCTTCTCGGCCTCTTCCTGCGCGCGCAAGAGAGTCATGCCCGCATCGACGATCATGATGTTGGCGGTCGCGTCGATCTCGCGGATGCGGTCCATGCGGCGCAAGGACAAGACGATTTCGTCGCCGGCCCGGGACGGAATCTGCCCGCCGACAAGACCGGTATTGCCGCCCTGCGGCACGATCTTCACGCCATTGGCGTTGCAATACGCCAGCACGCGCGACACTTCGGCCACCGAGCCCGGCCGCACGATGGCGCGCGCCGCGCCCCGGTAGAGCCCGCGCTCCTCGACCAGGTAGGGCTCCATCGCCAGCTGATCGACGATGACATGCGACGCGCCGACGATCGCAGCGAGCGCCTCGAGCTTTTCGTCGCGCATGGTTCCCGGCACGGCGTTCACGCCTCGAGTTCCTTTTTGAATCGCCGCGCGAGCGCTTCCGACTGCCGCGCCAGCACGCCCGAATCCGAGCCGACCGCGGTGAAGGTCGTGCCCGCTTCCATGTAGCGCGCGGCGAGCGCCTCGTCCGGCGTGAGTATGCCCGCCGCCTTGCCGCCCGCGCGAATGCGCTTCACGCAATCGACGATCACCTTTTGCACATGCGGATTGCCCTGGTCGCCGAGATAGCCGATCGCCGCCGAAAGGTCGCCGGGGCCGATGAAGACGCCGTCGACGCCCTCGGTCGCCACGATCGCGTCGATATTGTCGAGGCCGGCCTGCGTTTCGACCTGCACGAGCACGCAGATCTCGTCCTCGCAGCGCGTATGATAATCGCGGATGCGGCCGAAGCGCGAAGAGCGCGATCCGCCGGAAAACCCGCGCAAGCCGCGCGGCGGATAGCGCGTGGCCGCCACCGCCGCGCGGGCCTCCTCGGCGGTGTTGACGACCGGCAGCAAGAGCGTTTGCACGCCCATGTCCAGAAAGCGCTTGATGAGCACGGGGTCGTTCCAGGCCGGCCGCACGATCGGATGGACGCGATGCTCCATCACGGCCTGAAGCTGGCCGATGACCATGGGGACTTCGTTCGGCGAATGCTCCGTGTCGAGCAGCAGCCAATCGAAGCCGGACCCCGCGACGATCTCGACGGATATGTTGCTCGCAAGACTGCACCAGAAACCGATCTGCTGGCGTCCCGCGGCGATGGCGTGCTTGAAATGGTTGCGAGGCAGCTCCACGGACAGTCTCCGGTCGAGAAAAACGTGCGCATTCAGATCACGAAGCCCGGGGGAAATGCAAATCCCGGGCGCGCGCAAAGGTTGCGCGGCGAGATGGCCGTCGCTAGCCTCGCCGCCTTTGCGGGCGGAGGCCGGGGTGAAGCCATTTGCGATCAGAGGCGCGGTCGCCGTCGTCACCGGCGCCGGCGGCGGCATCGGACGGGCGCTCGCGCTCGACCTCGCCGCGCGCGGCGCCGCGCTCGCCCTGACCGACCGCGACCCGCAGACTCTCGCCGAGACCGCCGCGGCATGCCGCGCACAGGGCGCCGACGTCAGCGAACATGCGTTCGACATGGCCGACGCCCACGCTATCGCGGCCTTGCCGGAGGCGATCGTCGCGCGCCACGGCCGCGCGGACCTTCTGATCAACAATGCGGGCGTCGCGCTCGGCGGCGAATTCGACCAGATCGGCCTCGACGATTTCGAATGGCTGATGGCGATCAATTTCTGGGGGCCGGTGCGCATGTGCAAGGCTTTCATGCCGCATCTGCGACAGCGGCCGGCGGCGCACGTCGTCAACATATCGAGCCTGTTCGGACTGATCGCGCCGCCCGGCCAGACCGCTTATTGCGCGGCGAAATTCGGCCTGCGCGGCTTTTCGGAATCGCTGCGGCACGAGCTCGACGAAACGGAGATCGGCGTGACCGTCGTCCATCCCGGCGGCGTGCGAACCAATATCGCCAACAACGCCCGCATTCCCGCGGGCCTCAATTCGCCCGACCTCGCCTTGCAGATGCAGAAGTTCAACGCCTTTCTGACGACCGATCCGAAAGACGCGGCGCGACAGATTCTCGACGGCGTCGAAAAGCGCGCGCCGCGCGTTCTCATCGGCTCCGACGCGCGGCGCGGCGACCGGCTGCAACGGTTGATGCCCGGCCGCTACTGGAAAATCATGAAGAAGCAGGCCGAGAAGGCGCTGCAATAGGAAACGCCATGCCCAGCATTCGCGCGCGCCTGATCAGCCTGCTGACGCGATACGTCACAAAGCGGCGGCTCGCCGCCTGCAAGACGCCGCAGGACGTGCGGCGCGTCTTCAACAGCGCCAGAACCTTCGCGCCGCCCGGCGTCGCTCATCGCGCCGCGACGCTCGGCGGCGTCTCGGGCGAATGGGTGGAGGCCAAAGCAGCGACGCCCCGCGCCGCCCTGCTCTACCTGCACGGCGGCGGTTATGTCGGCATGTCGCCGCAAACCCATCGCGCGCTCACCGGCGCATTCGCCCTGCGCGGATTTCGCGTCTTCGCGGCCGACTACAGACTTGCGCCGGAGCATCGCTTCCCCGCCGCGCTCGACGACGCGACCGCAGCCTGGAACGCCTTGCGCGCCTCCGTCGAGGGCCCGATCTGCGTGGCCGGCGATTCGGCGGGCGGCGGTCTGACGCTCGCGCTGTTGCTCAACCTCAAGCGGCGCGGCGACCGCTTGCCGGACGCCGCGACGCTGTTTTCGCCATGGACCGATCTTGCCGCGACCGGCGCATCGATGAAAACCAACGCGGAGCGCGATCCCCTGCTCGTCGCGACCGATATCGACGTGATCGCCAAAGCCTATCTGGGCGACGCCGACGCGCGCGATCCGCTGGCCTCCCCGCTCTACGGCGATTACGCGGGCCTGCCGCCGCTCGTCTTCTTCGTAGGCGAAAGCGAAATCCTGCGCGACGACGCCTTGCGCGCAGCCGAGAAAGCGCGCGCGGCAGGGGTGCGCGTCGAGACCCATGTCGTGGAAGGCGTGCCGCACGTCTGGCCGATCATGGCGCGCATCATGCCGGAAGCGCGTCGTTCGATGGACGAGGCGGCGGCGTTCCTGCTTGCGGCCATCCCGCGCGCGGGTTGACGGTCGCGGCGCTCCTTGAGCATGCGTCCGGTTTTCGCACGCGAGGTCGTGCGAACCATACGCCGATTCCTGTCGAGCAGACTCGCGTCAATAAGTCGGCTTGCCGGCGTCGCGACGCCAGATATGCGAAACCGCCCGCACGCAATCCCTGATCTCGCTCGTCTGAACCGCTGAGTTCAGCGCCAGCATCGCGATGCCGTGCAATTCGGCCCACCAGAGCCGCGCCAGCAGATCGGACGGCACGCCCTTGCAGGTCGCGCCGGCCGCTTGCGCGCTCGCGATCGGCTCGCACATCATGTCGAGCAACGCGCGATATTGCGACGGCGAGGCGCCGCCCTCCTGGGCCATCACGCGATATTCGCCCGGGCGCGTCACCGCGAAGTCGAGATAATCGGCCGCGATCGCCTCCAGCCTGTCGCCGGGCGAGGCGGCCTTCTTCTGCTCGATCCGCGTCTTCAGCGCCTGCACGCCAAGCCGCGCGATCTCTTCGAGCAACGCGCCCTTCGATGCGAAATGCCGGTAGACCGCGGCATGACGCACGCCGGTGATGGCGGCGATCTCCCGCAGGGTGAAATCCGGCCCCCCGCGCTGGACGGTCAGCTCCGTCGCGGCGGCGATCAGGGCGTTGCGCAGATCGCCGTGGCGGTAAGCGCCCGGCGGCTTGGTCATGCGCACCGCGGAGTCGCGCCCCGCCTCTGCGCTTACATGATCCATCGCCTACTCCTGCCCCCGGTTGGTTTCTGGCGCAAAATCGCCCGTCTTTGACCGGACCCTTTTTGGCGCAATGAATCCATGATCTGAATCAAGAGGCGGTTTGCGTTTCGGCCTGGCGCTCGCGCTGTCCCGGCGCGTGCGAGCGCCCGACGTGGACAGCGGCGTCCGAACCGGGCAGATTCCCGCCTTCCCAGATCATTCCGAGATTCCCGCCAGATGAATGTTTTGCCTGCCAATTTGCGCTTCGGCGCGCACCAGTCCGTCTCGCGCGTCGAGGACCGCCGCCTTCTGACGGGCGAGGGCCGCTTTATTGACGACCGCCCGACCGAGGGCGTCCTGTGGAT
>JAGWTW010000091.1 GCA_028868735.1 Hyphomicrobiales bacterium
GCGCGCGCGTGCGCGCTCCGCCAGGACGCGCCGGCGATCAGCAACGGGACTGCGACATTTTCCGCGGCAGTCAGCGTCGGCAGCAAATTGAAGAGCTGGAACACGAAGCCGATCCGGTCGCGCCGAAACAGCGCGCGCTCGGCTTCGGTCATCCCGTCGAGGTCGCAGCCGAGCACGCGGCTCCGCCCGGCGTCAGGTCTGAGGATCGACGTCATCACGGAAATCAGCGTCGTCTTTCCGCAACCGGACGGGCCGACGACCATCAGCAGTTCGCCGCGCGTCACGTCGAGATCGATCCCGCGCAGTGCTGGAACGGTCGCCGCGCCGCCGCCATAGCTCTTTGTCACGCCGCGACAGGATACGGCCAGGTCCGTGGCTGATGTTGGACCGTTGGCCGGCTGGTCAGGATTCATCGCACCGAAGAGTTTCTTTCAGCTGGCTTCCAGCGGCAATAGGTGGGGCTCAATCGGGCGGATTCGTGTCGCGCCGCTGCCGTCATTCCGTTGGCGCCAACGTGACGATCGAGCGGTCGCCACAGAAACTTGATTCCGGGTCGCGCGTGGAGCGTCCAGGCCGGGCGCCTAACCAGACGCTCCGACCGGCTCCTGAGGCCCCACGGAAACGGCGCCGCAGACGGTCCTGAATGTCGCCCTGGCGCCCGGAGCCGCCGGAACGCTGCCGTCAAATCCTGATGGCGTGCGGCGGTTGACTGTCCAGCGCCGGAAATTGATCGTACATTTCAATTGTGTCGGCGCATGTTGAAATGCGGGACCGTTGGCTCAGGGAGATTCTCATGAGTTTCAAGAAACTCCTCATCGCTATCGATGAGAGCCCGATTGCGACGCGAGCGGTGGAGGCGGACGGCGAGTCGGCGCAGAAACGCGGCGCGCATGTCGCGCTTGATTACGCCATCGACCAGTCCGCGCTGTTCGGCGCCGGGGGCGATATTCCGCGTGACGAGCTCGAGACGGCCGCCGAGCATGATGGCGCGAGACTCATGGCGGATTCGCGCGCGCTTCCGCCGGCTGGCGTCGCCGTGCAACAATTCATTCCGCAGCGCCCCGCCGAGATCGTCAAGACCGCCAGGGAATGGGGCGCGAACCTCGTCGTCGTCGGGAGCAATGGACGACGCGGCATTTCACGGGCGCGCGTTGGCGGCGTCGCCGCGTCGGTCATGCGTCACGCGCCGTGCCCGCGCGTTGTCGCGCGCGGGCGAGAGTGATCGATATCGGACAGCCCGCGAACGCCGGCCTGGAAGCCTCGGGACTGTCCAGCGCGGCGGCGGCCCGCCGACTCTCGCTCGACGGCCCGAACGATGTCCCCCTGCAAGAGACTCGTCCGCTCCTCGATTTCCTACGTAAGTTCTGGGGCCTGTCCGCGTGGATGATCGAGTTGATCATCCTCGTCTCGGCCTTTCTCCACAAATGGGCTGACATGTGGGTCGGTCTCGGCCTTCTCATCGTGAACGCCATCCTGAGCTTCTTTCAGCAACAGCGCGCGGCGGCGGCGGTGTCGGCCTTGCGCAGCAGGCTGCAGGTGACCGCGCGGGCGTTGCGCGACGGAACCTGGCGGGCCGTGCCAGCGCGTGAACTCGTCGTCGGCGATCTCGTGCGCGTTCGCACCGGCGATATCGTGCCCGCCGACGTCAAGGTGACCAACGGAACTTTGCGGGTGGACCAGTCCGCCCTGACGGGCGAGTCGCAGGAACTCGCCAAAGACATCGGCGACGCTCTTTTTTCCGGGTCGATCCTCCGCGAGGGCGAGGCGACCGCCGTAGTGACGGCGACTGGCATCAAGACTTATTTCGGCCGCACGACACAACTCGTCGAGAGCGCACGCCCGAAACTGCACGTCGAAGAAGTGGTCAACCGGGTCGTTCGCTGGCTTTTCGCTATCGTCGGCGTTCTCGTCGCGATCGTCGCCATCGCTTCCTTCGCCCGGGGTTTCAGCGTCTGGGACATCCTGCCGCTGTCGCTCGTGCTGCTCATGGGCGCCGTCCCGGTCGCCTTGCCGGTCATGTTCACAGTCAGCATGGCGGTCGGGTCGATAGAGCTCGCCCGCCGCGGCGTGCTGATCACACGGCTCAGCGCGGCGGAAGACGCCGCGACCATGAATGTCGTCTGCGCCGACAAGACCGGCACGCTCACGATGAACCGGCTGTCGTTCGTCGGCGCTGCGCCGCAGGCCGGGTTCTCGTCGGACGATGTCCTTCGGTCGGGCGCGATCGCGTCGCAGGAAGCCGATCAGGACCCGATCGATCTGGCGTTCATTCGCGCCGCGCGCGAACATGCCCTGCTCGACGACCAGTCCGCCATCGTGTCTTTCACGCCCTTTTCGGCGAAAACGCGGCGAACCGAGGCGATCGTCGAGCGCAATGGCTTGAAAAGCCGGGTCATGAAGGGCGCGCTCCGCACCGTCGCCACGGCGGTAGGACTCGATGGGCCTGCGATCGCCGCGCTCGAATCCCGCGCAACCGACGAGGCGCAGAAAGGCGTCCGCGTCCTAGCCGTGGCTGCGGCTGAAGGAGACGGGCCGTGGCGCTTTGTCGGGCTTGCGCTTCTTCAGGATGCGCCGCGCCCTGACTCACGCAAGCTGATCGAAGAACTCCGCTCGCTCGGCGTCGCCGTCAAGATGCTGACGGGCGACGCCATGCCTGTCGCGCGCGCGGTCGCCGACCTGCTCGGGCTGGGCGCGATCGAGCGCGCGCCCCGCCAGCAGACCGGCGGCGAGGCGCTTATGGGTCAATCAATTGAAACGCTCGAAACCGCGGCCGGTTTCGCGGAAGTCTTTCCCGAGGACAAGTACAACGTTGTGAAAAACCTCCAGGCGGCCGGGCGCGTCGTCGGCATGACCGGCGACGGCGTGAACGACGCGCCGGCGCTGCGTCAGGCGGAGGTCGGCATCGCCGTTAGCGGCGCGACAGATGTCGCAAAGAGCGCGGCGAGCGTCGTGCTGACGACCGAGGGCCTGAGCGGCATCGTCGACCTCGTCAAGAACGGCCGCGCCATCTATCAGCGGATTCTCACCTGGATCGTCAACAAGATCAGCCGAACGGTCCTCAAGTCGGGCTTCGTCGTCGTCGCCTTCCTCGTGACGGGTAAGTTCGTCGTATCGGCGCTCGGCATGGTCCTCCTCGTGTTCATGACGGATTTCGTGAAGATCGCGCTTTCGACCGATCATGTGCATCCTTCGCAGCAGCCGGAGACCTGGAATATCGGACCGCTTGTCACACTGGCGGTCGGACTTGGCGTAGCGATGCTTGTTGAAGCCCTGGGACTCCTCGCCCTCGGGTGGTTTCGTTTTGATCTTGGCGATCACATCGGACAATTGCAGACTTTCGCGTTCCAGACCTTACTGTTCTTTGCCCTGTTTTCGCTTGTCTCGATTCGCGAGCGACGGGTGTTTTGGGCGTCCTGGCCGAGCAAGATTCTTGCGGCGGGCTTGTCGGCCGACGCCTGCATCGGCGTTCTCATCGGTCGTGTGGGTCTGGGAGAGCTCCACCCGCTCCCGCTGAGCGCAACAGCCCTGATCATCGGCTTCGCCGCGACTTGCTGCCTGGGCGCCAACGACCTGATCAAATGCGTTGTCATCAAGCGCTTTGGCGCGCGAGATTCAAGCGAGGCCCGACCGGTCGGCAAGACCGTCTAAAAGCGGCTTCGCCCGCCCAGCAGGGCGCATTGCCAACCGAGACGAACGGCAGAAGGCCATCGTCAACAGCGAACGCCGCCGGATTGACCACGAGCCCAGGCCGGGAAGTGTCGCATCGTATTGCCGGCGACAAGAGCGGATTCCGCGGCGGACCGGAGAGCGGGCTCGACCACCTCGCTCCAGAGGCGGGAAGTTCGCTTTTGGCCCCTCGCGCCAGTTGCGGTCGTAACTCCCGTTGCCGAAACCTGCCGTTCACTTTCGGACCGTCATCGTCCACCCGGCGGCCGCTCTCGCGCTGCCGACTTCTCTAGAAACGCCGGCGCGCCCTGCCGTCTGACACGCTATCTGATAGGCGCCATTTAAAATGAAACGACATTGCATTTTACTAAATTTCGCACTAGGGTCCCCCTAAACGAGGTTCGCTGTCGGCGGCCGAAAACGCGTTTCAGGGAGAGAGCATGAACAGCGAGGCATTGGCCGGCGCGGCGCCAGCCCGCGATATCGAACCTACGATGAAGAAGGTGATGCGACGCATCATTCCGTTCATCTTCGTCTGCTACGTCGTCAGCTATCTCGATCGCATCAACGTCGGCTTCGCCGGCTTGCAGATGAATCGCGATCTCGGGCTCACGCCGTCGCAATTCGGCTGGGGCGCAGGACTGTTCTTTCTGGGCTATTTCATCTGCGAGATCCCCAGCAACCTCATGATGCAGAAGGTCGGCGCGCGGCTGTGGATCGCACGCATCATGATCACGTGGGGCCTGTTATCGACACTGACGTGTCTCGTCTCCGGGCCGACCAGCTTTTCCTTCATGCGCCTGCTGCTCGGCATGGCGGAAGCGGGCTTCACGCCAGGCGTCTATCTCTATTTCACCTATTGGTTTCCGGGCGCCTGGCGCGGCCGCGCGACCGCCGCCTTCCTCGTCGGCATTCCCGTCGCCAACATGATCGGCTCGCCCATCTCGGGCGCCTTCCTGACTATGGACGGGCTCGGCGGACTCGCAGGATGGCAATGGCTGCTTATTCTCGAAGGCTTGCCTGCGATCGCGCTCGGCGTCGCCTGCCTGTTCATCCTGTCCGACGGGCCGGCCCAGGCGAAATGGCTCTCGGACGACGAGCGGCGCGATGTCAGCGAACAACTTTCCGCCGAACAGGTGCGCCTTGCCGCAAGGCATGGCGCCAAGTTGCGCGACGCCTTCGCCAATCCGAAGGTCTTCGTCCTGGCGCTCGTCAATTTCTGCGGCATCTGCGGCTCGCTCGGCATCGGCCTGTGGCTGCCTCAGATCGTGCGCGGCTTCGGCGTCAGCTATGTCGCGGTCGGGTTCATCTCGGCGGCGCCCTACGCGCTCGGCGCAATCTGCATGCTTGCGTGGGCGCGGCTCGCCAACAGGTCGAAGCAGCGTCTTTGGTTTGTCTGCACTGCGCTTGCGGCTGCAGGGATAGGTCTTGCGGTCAGCGCGACGTTCGGCGCGCCGCTGGCGCAAATGCTGGCGTTGACTGTGGCCGTCGTAGGCATCCTGTCGTTCCAGGCGAGCTACTGGGCGATACCCTCGGGATTTCTCACAGGCCGCGCGGCGGCCGGCGGCCTGGCGCTGATCGTGTCGATCGGCAACCTCGGCGGCTTTGTCGGACCCTACATGATCGGCTACCTGCGCGAGGCGACGAAGAGCTTCTCGATCCCGCTGTATGCTCTTTCCGGCATCCTGCTGTTCGGCGCGCTCGTCATGTTCCTGCTCGGCGAGCCCGGACGTGAGAAAGCTGAACCGAAGCAAGCTGGCTGAGCCGGCGCGACCCGCGAACGAAGCGGCCGGCGTGGCGAGCGCCGGCCATTTTCATTGCAGGGAAAGCCCGCGGACGAAAAACCTACCCGTGTGAAAACATCGGCAGGCCCGGCGTCTCCAGTTCCGCCCGAAGGATCGAGCCGGTGCGGCTTTCCGTGATGAACAGGCTGCGATTTTCGGGGCCGCCGAACGCGAGGTTCGTCGTGCCGACGCCCGCGCAGGAGACGATGCGATCGAGCGGCTCTGCGACCGTTGAGACGCGCCAGACCGAGCCGAACCCGGTGTGGCAGATCAGCAGATTGCCGTCGTGGTCGAACGCTAGCCCGTCCGGGCCGCCTGGGCCGCCGTGCAGATTCACGAATACGCCGACTTTGGTCGTGATGCCGCTCGCCGGCAGCGGAATGCGCCAGATCTGGTTGGCGCGTGTTACAGCGACGAGCAGGAACGATTCTTCAGGGTCGACGACTATGCCGTTCGGACTCGGGATCGTATCGACGAGGCAGGTCAGGCGACCGTCCACGCCGAGCCGCCACACGCGGCCCGTCGGGTCGTGCATGCCGGTCTGGCCCTGGTCGGTGAAATAGATCGCGCCGGACTTTCCGAACACGAGATCGTTGACGCCCTTGAAGCTCTCCGTCGCGAACGTTTCCAGGAAAGGCGCGACTTTTCCGCTGTCGGGATCGAGCACTACCAGGCCGCGCTTATAGTCAGTGATGAAAATGCGGCCATCCTTGTGGATCTTGAGGCCGTTCGGCCAGCCGTCGTACTCCGCGACCTGGTCCCATTCCCCTCTTGCGTCGATGCGAAAGACGCGCCCATTGGGAATGTCCGTCACATAGAGAAGGCCGGAGCGATCGAACGACGGTCCTTCGAGAAAGCTGTCGATCTCCTTGCCGCCCTGATTTCCGTCCGCCCACGCCGTACGCCGCGGCTTGCGGAAGCGATCCGGAAGTCGCGTGAACACAGTCGTTTCGACGCGACGGGGCGGCGGGAACCAGCTCATGCGCAGCATCCTCTTTTCACGCGCGCAACCCGCGTGGTCGAATTGCATCAGAAATCGTAGAGTTTCACCGGATTGTCGG
Source organism: Hyphomicrobiales bacterium (assembly GCA_028868735.1). GTDB lineage: Bacteria > Pseudomonadota > Alphaproteobacteria > Rhizobiales > Beijerinckiaceae > JAJXWB01. The sequence continues at coordinate 6,512 of JAGWTW010000091.1, forward strand.
CAAATACGGCCTTCCGCACGCCCTCGGAGCCCAGCCAGTCCGAAATCAGATCGATCATGAGGGCGTCGTCCGGCTTGGCGTTTTCCGGTGCTGTCGGATGCGGCCAGTCGCTGCCCCAGACGAGCCGGTCGGGATTCAGCCCGATGTAGGCCCTCGCGAGTTCTGCGGCGCCCGCATACGGCGGCCCGGACTTCACGAACGTGTAGAGCCCGGACAGTTTGACCCAAGCGGAGCGGCGATCGAGCAGTTTCGCGACGATCGCGAACGCAGGATGGGAGATGGAGGGAATCTGGCCCATATGATCGAAGACCACGGGAACCGGCAGATTGTTCAGCACGTCGCTGCAAGCGACGATGCGATCTGCGCCGGCCACGACCTGCACGTGCCAGCCGAGATCGGCAATCCGCCTTGCGAGCGGCCGCATCATTTCGACGGGAACGCCGCCTGGATAAGACAGATTGAAGCGCACGCCCCGGACGCCCGCTCCATGCATCGATTTCAGGTCGGCTTCCGGAACGTCGTCCCTCACGACTGCAATGCCGCGCGAAGCGTGACCGAACTCCTCGAGAGATCCCAGCAGCAGCCGGTTGTCCGTGCCGTAAGTCGACGGCTGGACGATCACGTGACGGGCGATCCCGAGCCGCGCCTGAAGGTTGCGGTAGTCGCTGGCGAGAGCGTCGGCAGGCCGCAGAGTCGCTCTTGGGTCTACCGGGTACCGCGCGTCATAGATGTGATGATGGCAGTCGACAGCGCCCTCGGGGAGAGAAATTATCGGCCCTTCAACGCCTGACGACCACTTCACCTGGTGCGCGCCGGCGTGACGTGCGAGGGGCGCGGCGCCCGCCGAAACGCCAGAAATCACCTGGACGGCCTCACCCCGGTTCATGCATCAGGCCCCTGTGGGGTCGTCGCGAAGGTCGATCGGCTCGATGTTCGGCACGATGAAGAGAACCGAGCATGCCGAAATCAGGATTCCGACGCCTGCGATCAGGAGAGCCATCTGGAAGCTTCCGGTGAACTGGTACACGAACCCGGTCACCGTCGGCGCGAATACGCCCGCGATCGAGCTCACGGTGTTGATGGCGCTCGACACCGTGCCGCCCATGCCCTTCGGCGCGACCTCCGACAGGATCGTCCACATGATGCCAGCCGAGGCCGACTCGCCGGCTACGTTGAGCGTCAACAGCATGACCGCGATCATCGGATCGTCGACAAAGCCGACCGCGATGATCGTCGCCGCGACGATCTGGGAACCAACAAGACAATACTTCCGCGACTGCGTGACACTGAAGCCTCGCTTGATCAGCCAGTCCGAGAAATGCCCCATGGCCGGCTGCGCAACGAATCCGACGATCCAGGGGATCGATGCGTAAAGTCCGGCCTTCAGAAGCGAAAAGCCGCGCTCGGCGACGAGGTAGGTCGGCAACCAGCTGATGAAGACGACCCACAAATAGTCGAGAAAGAATTTCGTGATCATCAAGCCGAGCGTCGTTCTGTTGGCCAGCAGTTTTCGCCACGGAACAGGCGCGGCGCCGGCTCGTGCTTTCGCGCCTTCCGGGGCCTGCGCTCCTTCGCGATAGAGAACGTACCAGGCGAGACACCACAGAAGGCTGCCCAGTCCCGTGATCAGGAAGGCGACGCGCCAGTTCCATGTCGTGATCAGGAACACCATGAGCGGCGGAACAGCAGCGAGGCCGAGTTTCGTTCCGGACAGGGTCCAGGTCATTGCGCGCGCACGCTCGTCGGAATCGAAGTTTTCGTTGACGACTTTTGCGCTCAGGGGATTGGCGGCGGATTCGCCGGCGCCGACGCCGAGGCGGACGGCGATCAGGCCGGAAAAGCCCTGAATGAGACCGGTTGCGGCGGACGCCAGCGACCAGAAGGCCGCCGCCCAGCCGAGCGTCGTCTTGGCGCCGTATCTGTCGGCCAACCGACCAAGCGGCGTCATGAACACGATGTAGGTGAAGTAGAACGCAGACAAGGCGAGCCCCATCACGCCCGGCTCCATCTTCAGCTCCTTCAGCATCTGCGGCGCGGCGACGCCGAGCGCCCCGCGGTCGAGCGCGTTCACGAACATGCCGACGCCGAGCAGCGCGATCAGCGTGATCTTTCTGGCATTCACGATAATTCTCCCTGAATTGGCGACCTAATTTGGTTCGTTGGCGCACGTCGCGCCGATCTCCGCCGGCGTAAGTCGATAGACCGAAGCGGCCGCACCGCTGTAGAGCGAGGCCTTCTCCGACGCCGAGAAATCCCTCGTGATGCGCTTGAACGCGTTCCAGAGGACCGGATACGAGAACATCCCCTTATCCACGGGGAAATTGCTTTCGAACATGCAACGGTCCGGACCGAACAAGTCGATGCAGGTCTGGATGTAGGGCTTCCATGCCTCGGCCAGCTCCTGGGACGACGGCGGCGCCGCGCGCTCGTGAAAGGCGAAGCCCGAGACGTTCATGCCGAGCCCTCCGAGCTTCACACAGACGCGCGGCAGCGCCGCCAGCTCCGTCATTCGCGCCTTCCACTCGGCGAACACCTCGTCGCGCCGTCCTGCGTAAGGCCCCGCGCCGAGCGGACCGCCGACATGATCGACGATGACGCGAAGGTCGGGGTTTTGGCGCACGAGATCGACCAATTCGGCGAGCTGCGTATGGTAAGCCCAAACGTCCAGCGATAGATTTCGTGTCGACAGGTGTCGAACGCCGCGACGAAAGCAATCGCTCGCCAGCAGTCCTGGCGGCGGCGGCTGCGGATTGGACCGGATGGCCTCGTGTTCGTGCCAGGCGGTCGTATTGCGAACGCCGCGCAGCCTTCCGTTGCCTGCCTGGATCAGCGCATCCAGCACCGGCGCCGCCTTATCGCCAAGCATCAGATCGGCGAAACCGACAATCGCGGCGCAAGCGCGGAATGAGCCGTAGAGGCCGCTCGCCGACTGCGCCGCCACGCCGTTCACGAATTCCACTTCGCCGACGGGACGCATCTCCACCGGACCAAAGCCGCGATACATGGACCGACACTGGGCGTACACGCTCGCAAGGATTCTGTGGCCCGAACGAATGTCCGCAAGGAATTCCCCGAACAGATAGAGAGCGCCGGGTCGATCCCAGAGATGATGGTGGGCGTCGATGATCGGGAGCTCCGGCTCCAGAATCTCCTCGCTCCTGAGAGCCAGCCAATCTTCCCGCACGTGAATGTGCGGAGACGACGTCGCGCGCATGGCAGGCGACCTCAGCCGCCTGCCGCAACCGCGGAGTCCGACGCGGTCTCGCGCTGCGGGCGGCTGATCAGGAGAACCAGCAACCCGCCGACGATCGTCATCAGCGCGACGGGCAGGAGCGCCAGCCCATGACTGCCGGTGGCGCGCAGGATGCTCCCGTAGACATTGACCATGACGCCGCCGCCGATGAGGTTCGAAATCGCGTTGATCATCGCAAGACCAGCCGCGGCATGTCCGGCGCCGAGCCAACCCGATGAAAACGCCCAGAACGGCCCCTTGAAGCCGTACGCGCCGACCAGAACCATGCTGAGCAGCACGACGGTCACGCCCAGCGAATGCGCTACGAAGACGCCGAGGAAACCGGTGGCGATGAGGAACAGCGCCAGCGCCGTATGCCAGCGACGTTCGTTCGTGCGATCCGAGTGACGGCCCCACAGGACCATCAGAACGCAGGCGATGCCATATGGAATAGAATTGATCATGCCGGTCTGCAGGTTGGTCAATCCGAACGACTTCAGGAACTGCGGCTGCCAGACGCTCAGCACCGTGCCGGCCGCAGACGCGCCCGAGCAAGCCAGCGCCAGTCCCCAGGCGTAGGGATTGCGCAGCAGCTCCAGGAAGGAGCTCCAGCCCTTCTTGCCCGTCGCGGCGGCCCGGCCCGCCTTCTCGCGGTCGAGTTCGGCGCACAGCCATGCGCGCTGATCGGCGTCCAGCCAGCGCGCCTGCTCCGGCCGGTCGGTCAGCCAGAAGAGGCACACGAAGCCGAGCAGCACACTGGGAATGCCTTCGAGAATGAACAGCCATTGCCATCCACGCAGGCCGAACGCGCCGTCCAGGGTCAGCAGAACGCCGCCGATCGGGGACCCGACGAACGTGGCGGCCGGAATCGCTATTCCGAAAAATGCGATCAGGCGGCCGCGATGGGCGGCCGGCAGCCAGTACGTCAGATAGAGAAGAACGCCCGGGAAGAAGCCGGCTTCCGCGGCGCCGAGAATGAATCGCATGAAGTAGAACGAATTCGCGCCGCGCACGAAGGCCATGCATGCGGAAATGACGCCCCACGTGATCATGATGCGGGCGATCCAGCGCCGGGCGCCTATGCGTTCGAGCGCCATATTGCTCGGCACTTCCATCAGGAAGTAGGAGAAGAAGTACAGGCTGGCGCCGAACCCGAAGACGGCCTTGGTCATTCCGAGATCGGGGATCATCTGCAGCGACGCCATGCCGACATTGCCGCGATCCATGATGGCGAACAGGTAGCTGATCATCATGAAGGGGATGATGCGCCAGGCGACCTTGCGCATGGTCGTCGTTTCCAGCGTGTCTGAAGCCCGCATTGTCTCGGCCATCATTTCCTCCCGAATGGCGCTTGCGTCAGGCGACGCGAAGGTGCGGCCTATTGACGATCGCGCGCGAGTCCACCGTCTTTCCTTCCAGCACGTTCATGACGTGATCGACGGCGATCGTACCCATAGCGACCCGCGCCGCTTGGGTGCTAGCGCCGGCGTGCGGCGTCGCGACGACGTTCGGAAGCGTGAGCAGCGGATGATCCGGCCTGACCGGCTCTTCGGCGAAGGAGTCCAAACCGGCGCCGCCGATTTTTCCATCGCGGAGCGCATCGAACAGCGCCGCCTCGTCGATCAGGCCGCCGCGCGCGGTGTTGATGAGGATAGAGCCAGGGCGCATGCGGGAAATCTGTTCGGCGCCGATCATGTTGCGCGTTTGCGCCGTCAACGGGCAATGCAAGCTGATAACGTCGCTGCTGGCGATAATTTCATCCAGACTGGCGACGCGTTCCGCGCCCTCGATCCGCGTATCAGCCGGCATGTAGGGATCGAAGATCCGCACCTTCATGCGCAGCGGCTGGACAAGGCCGACAAGGATGCTGCCGATTTCTCCGAAACCGACGATACCAAGGCTGCGTCCCAGCAACTGGACGCCGTTCGTCGTCGCCTTGTCCCAATGGCCGGATTTCATGCGCGCATCGAGATGAGCGACATCGCGCGCCACCGCGAAAATGAGCGTCAACGCGAGTTCCGCGACAGACTGGGAATTCGCCCCGCGCGCGACCATGACCGGAATCCCGCGCCGCGCCGCGGCATCGATGTCGATGCTGTCGTAACCAACCCCATGCTTGGCGATCGCCTTCAGGTTCGGCGCAGCGGCGATCACCTGTTCGGGCAGCTTGCCGAGACGAACGATGATGGCGTCCGGATTTTCCTTCGACGCGATAGCGGCCAGATCTTCCGGACCGACATATCCGCCCGTCGCCACGAGGCGGGCGCCGCGACGCGATGCTATTTCGATCGCCTCAAACGTCAGTTCGGGACCGGTAACGAGAATCTTGTAACCCATATCGTCGCCTTCTTCTGCTGGCGGCAACGCTCGCGAGCCTGCGCACGCTGTTAGGGGCAGCGTTTTTGCGACAATGTCGTCGCCATACCTGAATTTTCGCGAGACGTCGGCCGTTTCCTGCGTTGAATTTTATAAATTGCAACGGCGTTGCATTTTTTGTATGTATGACCGCAACGGTCGGCTTTGTCAACCAAAGACAGGTGGCCGCCAAGACAAGACAGGCAGGAAGACGCTCATGACCATCGACAATCAATCGGGCGCGACGCCCTTTGGAAATTGCCGCCCCACGCGGCGCAGCATCGTCCTCGCGAGCCTGCTAGCGCCGTTGGCGCTCCCGGCGCGCGCAGAGACTGCCTGGCCTTCCAAACCCATCACCTATGTCGTGCCTTATCCCCCCGGCGGCACGACCGACATTCTCGGACGCACCATTGCGCAGGGACTCACGCAGACGCTGGGCGTTTCGGTCATCGTGGAGAACAAGCCCGGCGCAACAGGCACGATCGGCGGCGGCTTCGTCGCCCGCGCCGAGCCGGACGGTTACACGTTGCTCGGCACGTCGATCGGGCCACAGACCATTGTGCCACACCTGATGAAACTGCCGTACGACGCGGCGAAAGCGTACGAGCCGATCATTCTGGTCGGCACCGTCCCCCACCTTCTCGCCGTCAAGGGAGACAGCCCGTACAATTCCGTGCAAGATCTTATAGCGGCCGCCAAAGCCAACCCTGGCGCCGTTTCGTTCGCATCCGGGGGTCTCGGCACGATCCTGCAGATCCAGGGCGAGCTTCTGCGCCTTCAGACCGATACGAAGATGTTGCACGTGCCGTATAAGGGCGACGTGCCAGCCATGCAGGACGTGATGAGCGGCCAGGTCACGTTCGTCTTTATCCCCGTTTCGGCCGCCTTGACGCAGGTCCAGGCGGGCAAACTGAAGGCGCTCGCGGCGACGTCGGCGAAAAGGCTGCCGGAATTGCAACAGACGCCAACTATGGCCGAGCTCGGTTTCAAGGATTTCGTCGTAGAACAGTGGCAGGCGATTTACGCGCCTGCGAAGACGCCGGCGCAAATCGTGCAGCGTCTGAATGAGGCCATCAATCAAATCCTCAAAGCGCCTGACGTCGTCGCACGCTTCGGCAAAGCCGGCGTGACGATCGTCGGCGGCACACCTGAAGACCTCGCACAACGCCAGGCAGCCGACTACGAGCGCTGGAGAGGGGTCATCAAAGCCGCAGACATCAAGATCGAATGAAACGCTCCCTCGGCTGATCATCGACGCCATAGCCGGCGCAGGGAGGAGCAAGGAAAAATGAATCGCAGATTGTCCGCTGTGCCGCTCGATTATTATGGCGCCGGATTGATGGTGCTGATCGGCGCGCTCGCCGTAAAAATCGGATCGGGCTATTCGATCGGACGTCTCAGTCGAATGGGGCCCGGATATTTTCCGGTGGCCCTCGGAACGCTCCTGATCCTCGTGGGCGCCGGGATCGCTTTCGCGGCGTGGCTGGAACATGCGCCCGCCGCTATGTCCGGTGACAAGACGGCCTCCGCGGAGTGGCGCGGCTGGGGCTGCATTGCCGGCAGCCTGGTCGCGTTCATCGTGCTCGGCCGATACGGCGGTTTCCTGCCGGCGACCTTCGTTGCGACCTTTACAGCCGCGCTGGCCGACCGAGAGAATTCTGCGCGGGACGCCGCGTTGCTGGCGACGGCGATGTCGGGCGTTCTGATCGCGGTGTTCTGGTGGGCGCTGAAAATGACCTTCCCGCTGTTCGCATGGGGAGCGTCATGAGCGTATTTGCGCAATCTCTCTCGAACCTGTGGTACGGCTTCGAGATCGCGCTCCAGCCGCACAACCTTTGGTGGTCGTTCGTCGGCGTCCTGATTGGAAACGTCATCGGCGTGCTTCCGGGACTGGGCGCCTTGACTGCAATCTCGATGCTTCTGCCGCTCACCTACACGATGCATCCCGTGCCGGCTATCCTCATGCTGGCCGGAATATTCTACGGGTCGATGTACGGCGGCGCGATCGGGGCGATCCTGCTCAATCTGCCGTCGCATCCGCCGCACGCGGTCACCTGTCTGGACGGCTATCCCATGGCGCGCGCCGGCAAGGGCGGCGTCGCGCTCGGAGTGACGATGCTCGCGTCGTTCTTCGCCGCCTCCGTCGGCATCACCGTGATGTTGTTCGCCTCGCCGCTGCTGGTTTCCGTCGCCTTCAAGTTCGGTCCGCCCGACCTGTTTGCGGTCATGGCGCTGGGACTTGTGGCGGGCGCCACGATGTCGCGCGGATCGCCGCTCAAGGGCGTGGCGATGACACTCTTCGGACTGCTCGTCGGCACGGTCGGCACGGACGTCAACAGCGGGGTCTTGCGCTTCACTTTCGGTCTGCCGGAACTTGCCGACCGCGTCGAACTGGTGGCGCTGGCGCTCGGCGTATTCGGCATCGCGGACTTCCTGACCAACGTCAATCGCATGCATGCGGTCACGTCGAACACGAACATGGACTTCCGCGTGAGGGACATGATGCCGAGCAAGGCCGACATGAAGCTCGCGTTCTGGCCGATGGTCCGCGGCACTCTCGTCGGCGTTCTCTTCGGCGCCATGCCGGGCACGGGCCCGACAGTGACGACCTTCCTGTCCTATGCGCTCGAACGCAGGGTTTCGCGAACGCCGGAGCGGTTCGGGCGCGGCGCCCTCGAAGGCGTCGCGTCGCCGGAGGCGGCCTCCCATTCGAAGACCCAGGTCGACTTCATTCCGACAATGAGCCTGGGGATTCCCGGCGATCCGGTCATGGCGCTCATCCTCGGGGCGCTGCTCATCCAGGGCATTCAGCCCGGTCCGCAGATCATGACCGAGCACGCCGACATATTCTGGGGCCTGGTCGCCAGCTTCTGGATCGGCAACGTCTTGCTGCTCATCCTGAACGTGCCGATGATCGGCATCTGGGTGAAGATGCTGAAGGTTCCGTACCGCCTGCTGTTTCCATCGGCGATCTTTTTCATCGCGATCGGCGTTTACAGCACGAACAACCAGCTGTTCGACGTGGGCGAAGTTCTCTTTTTCGGCGTCGCCGGAGCGGTTTTGCTCGCCCTGGATTTCCCGGTTGCGCCGATCCTGCTCGGTTACGTTCTTGGACCTCCGGTCGAGGAGAATTTTCGCCGCGCCCTCCTGCTCTCGCAGGGAGACATGACCGTGTTTTTCCAACGTCCGATCAGCGGAACGTTTGCGACCCTGTCCCTGCTCTTGCTGGCTGGCCAGCTGTTCTTCGGGCTACGGCGTGCGCTTCAGGCGCGCAGACGAACAGAATACGCTTCTACGATCGGATCGACAGATCTCAATCCTGCAAGGGGCGACTAGCGCGCAAACAGGGCTGCGTGCTGGGATTGAATATTTCGCTGAGCTTTCTCACCAACCACTCAAGCAACAGGAGCAAATCAATGACCGTAGGTTTCCGCATCTATCCGAACCCGAAGCAGAAGGCCTCCCCGGACCTGGTCGAGCGCTTTCGTCAACTGCCCGTCGCCAACGTCAGCGACAGCATGTCGCGCATGAGCGCAGCCGGCGCGCGCCTCCGCCCGATGCACGGCGGCGGAGTCGTGCTGGCAGGTCCGGCGATCACCGTGAAGTCTCGCCCCGGCGACAATCTCATGCTGCACAAGGCGATAGACCTGGCGGAGCCGGGCGATGTCGTCGTGGTGGACGCCGGCGGCGACCTTACCAACGCGCTGATCGGGGAACTGATGGTCGCCCATGCCCAGCGACGCGGCCTCGGCGGCATCGTCATCAACGGCGCCATTCGCGACTGCGCCACCATCCGCAGCTGGAATTTCCCGATGTACGCCGCCGGCGTCACGCATCGTGGCCCGTACAAGGACGGCCCCGGCGAAATCAACGTCCAGATCGCGATCGACGGCATGGTCATCAATCCCGGCGATCTCGTGCTCGGCGACGACGATGGCCTCGTGTGCGTGCCGCTCGCGGATGCGGAGAAGGTCTATACCGCCACAAAGAAGAAGCACGATGCGGAAACCGCACAACTCGAAGCGATCCGGGCCGGACGCAACGATCGCTCATGGGTGGACGCGGAGCTGAAGGCGCGCGGCGTCGAATATATGAGCTGAACGGGTCGTTTCAGACGCGTGAAATTCGCGTTCGAAATGTGTATATCCGCCTGATAGGGCCGTCGCCGCCGACGGCCATTTCAGGATTTGCAGAGTGACCAGGAAACCCGTCAAGCAACGCGCAAAGCATAAGAAGCCGCCGAACGCCGCGAAATCGTCCGGCCTCAAGGGCGTGTCCGCCGTCGATCGCGCGCTTACCATTCTGACTGCGTTTCAGCGCGGCGACGGCGAGGTCAGCCTCGCCGAACTCGCCAAGCGGACGGGCCTCGTCAAGACGACCATCATGCGCATGGCCCTGTCTCTGGAGCATTTCGGCCTCATCAAGCGCATCGACGAGAGCGGGTATCGTCTCGACGCCGAAGTTATGCGGCTCGCCGCTTGCTACCAGCACGCATTCGGCTTCGCCGATCACGTGACTCCGGCTCTGGAACGCCTGGCGCGCTCGACCGGCGAGACGGCGTCGTTCTACACACGCCGCGGCGAGCGAAGGCTATGCCTGTTCCGGGTCGAGAGCGCGAGCCAAATCCGTATGCACGTGCAGCCGGGCGACCTCAGACCGATGGACAAATCCGCCATCGCCCAGGTGCTGCGGCACTTCGACCGCGGCCGCGCGGCGCCCGCAATCGATACTCCGATCTACACCAGCGGCGTCACGGATCCTCACGCAGCTTCGACCGCAACCCCGGTCTTTGGGCCGGGCGGCGTTCTACTCGGCGCACTGGCGCTCTCCGGACCCGTTACCCGGCTAACCGCCGAGCACGCGAGCGAGATCCGTTCCGAGCTCAGGAAAGCTGGAGAGGAATTGACGAAAGCCTGCGGCGGTTAGTGCAGCTGCCGGCTTCTGGTCACCGGAAGCAACGCGCCAGGAGCTGCCAATTGGTTTCACCCCGACAGCGGACGTTCAACCATACGTGTGCGCCGTCACTCGTGACCTCCAGAGAAGACCTGGACGGCGGGACAAGTGTGATCTCGGGACAGGATATCGGTCAGCTCTTCATGGCCGGCATGGTTCCGGGAACGCTCCTGGTCGTTCTCTTCATGGCCACCTCGCTCCTGATTACCGCGGTGAGGCCCGAGTATGGCCCGCGCGGTAAAGCGCTGCCGTTCGTCGACACCCTTCGTGCGTCATATTCGACGTGGCCAGTCCTGTTTCTCTTCGTCATCATCATCGGCGGAATCTACTCGGGTGTGTTCACGCCTAACGAGGCTGCTGCCGTAGGTTGCGCCGGCGCTTTCCTATTCGGCGCCTTCCGCGGTCATTTTCTCGAGCTTCAGGAACTCAGGGAGGTATTCGAGGACGCCATTTCCACAGCCTCCATGCTGTTCGCGATCCTGTTTGCTGCTCTGGTTTTCGGTCAGTTCCTCAATCTGTCGGGAATGCCGGCTCAACTCCTTCAGCTCATCCTGAGTCTCGGCCTCGGGCCGTCCGGCCTCGTACTTGTCATTTGCCTGGTCTGCATCGCCCTGGGAACTGTCTTCGAGAGCATTGGCATCCTGCTGCTGATCACGCCGATCTTCCTCCCGGCTCTGGGCGCGTTGGGGGTCAATCTGATCTGGTTCGGAATTCTGACGGTCATCGTTGTCGAACTGGGCCTGATCATTCCGCCGCTCGGCATGAACGTGTTCACGGTGAAGACAATGGCGCCCGACATCTCGCTCGGCGCCATTTTCCTCGGCGTCATGCCGTACGTCGGAGCGATGTTCCTGGCGGGGCTCCTGATCCTGCTCTTTCCTGAAATCGCTGTATGGCTGCCGTCCGTGATGCGGTGACGCGAGCCACGGCGATGAGAGGCAATATCATGAAGGGTTCGGGTTCAGTCGTGATTGTCGGGGCGGGTCACGGCGGGGTGCAGGTTGCGGCGTCCCTGCGCGAAGAAGGCTACGCTGGACGCATCACGCTACTGTCGGACGATCCACACCCGCCTTACCAGCGGCCCCCTCTTTCGAAGGCTTATCTCAAGGGCTCCGCATCGGCAGAGACGATGATTCTGCGAGGCCCTTCCTTTTACGTCGACAACAATATCGAACTACGGCTCGGGGAAACCGCGATTCACATCGACAGGGCCAATCACAATGTGCGGCTGGCTTCGAACCAGCAGCTCGAATACTCGCATCTCGTCCTCGCTGTCGGCTCGTTGCCGCGGCCTGTCCCGTTTCCTGGCGCGGACCTGAAGGGCGTTTTGAGTCTGCGATGCCTGGAGGACGCTTCGCAAATTAAAGCGGCGCTCGATAGAGCGCGAAACGTCGTAGTGATCGGCGCCGGTTTCATCGGTCTGGAGTTTGCCGCGACCGCCGCGGCGAGAGCATGCCAAGTGCATGTAGTCGAGGCCGCGCCACGCGTTATGGGCCGCGCTGTCTCACAACCGATTTCGGACTTCTACGCCGAGGCGCATCGTGGGTTCGGGGTGCATCTTCATCTTGGCGCCGGCGTCGAGACGATTGTCGGCCACCAAGGGCGTGCGACCGCAGTTCGGCTCTCGGACGGTCAAGAGCTCGACGCGGATCTCGTCGTAATTGGTATTGGGGTCGTCGCAAACGACACACTTGCGGCTGACGCAGGCCTGCAGGTGAGCAACGGCATCGTTGTTGATCGAAATCTTACAACCAGCGACCCCTATATCTCCGCGATCGGCGATTGCTGCTGCCATCCCAACGAATACGCTGGAACGCCCCTCCGTCTGGAATCCGTGCAGAACGCCACTGACCAGGCGAAAGCGGTGGCGCGGAAACTGACCGGGAAGACAGGCGAATACGACGCGCTGCCATGGTTCTGGAGCGACCAGGGCGACTTGAAGCTGCAGATCGCGGGCGTCAATCGTGACTGCGACAGCTTCGTCACGAGGGGTGACACAGGGACCCGCAGCTTTTCCGTTTTTGGTTTCTCGGGCGGCCGGCTGCAAGTGGTCGAGTCCGTCAATCGCGCCGCAGACCACATGGCCGCGCGCAGATTGATCTCGGGAGGAATTCCGATCGCCCCGCGACAGGCTGCCGATCTTGCCACCGATCT
>JAGWTW010000007.1 GCA_028868735.1 Hyphomicrobiales bacterium
CGCGACGGCCGGTTCGGTCATGAGGAAGGCGGAGCGGATTTCACCGTTCATCAGCGGGCGCAGCCACTGGTCCTTCTGCTTTTTCGTGCCGTACCTGTGCAGCACTTCCATGTTGCCCGTGTCCGGGGCCGAGCAATTGAAAACTTCCGACCCGAAAGTGACCTTGCCCATTTCCTCCGAACACATGGCGTATTCGAGATTGGTGAGGCCTGCGCCCTGGTACTCGCCCTCGTCATGGTCGGCGTTGGGCGGCAGGAACAGGTTCCACAGGCCTTCGGCCTTCGCCTTCTTCTTGAGATCCTCGAGGACCGGCGCCACCTGCCAGCGGTTGGACCCGAAGGCCTCCATCTGCGATTCGTAGACGGGCACGGCCGGATAGACGTGCTTGTTCATGAACGCGATAACGCGGTCGCGCCATTCCGTCTGGCGCTTCGACATCGTGAAATCCACGGGCTTCCTCTTTCGTTTCTGGTTGGTTTCGAAATCCGGGCAAGACGATGGTCTGTCGACCGTCGCATTGTCGGACAAAATGGTAGCAGGATCAAAATCGGGAGAGAAGCCCTTCCATCAGGACCTTTCGGCCGCATCCTCGGCGCTCGGGTTCGGGAGCAAGAAATAGGAGATGCCTGCAAGCGCGGCAATGACTGGAAGCAGGGTGTCGACCGCCGCAACGGGATCGCCGAATATGGCGGCTGCAAGCGCGGAGCCCAGGAAGCCGCCGCCCATCTGCATGAAGCCGATGAGCGACGAAGCGGCGCCTGCGATCTTCGGGAAATGCGAGAGCGCCGAGGTCATGGTGCCGGGGGTGACGAACGGCAGGCCGAACACCCACATCATCGACGGGATCACGAAAGACAGGAGATGCGGCGTCGCGAATAAACGCGCGGCGGCGAAGCCCGCGCCCGCGGCGACGATGATCGCCAGACCGTAGGGAATGAGGCGGCGCGCGCTGATGTGACGCAGCAGTCGGCCGACGAGCAGATTGCCGGTGAGGAGCGCGCAGGTCTGCACAACCATCACGACCGCATACTGGATCGGCGTCAGGCCGATACGCTCGATCAGCACGAAGGGCAGCAGCGAGGGCAAAGTGTACAGGCCGCCGAGCACGAGACCCATGAGTGCGGCAGGGCCGACAAAACGGCGGTCGATCAACAGGCTGAAATAATTAGCCGCGATGCGGCCGGGCGCGGCGAGCGCTGGGTTGATGGCGCGATTGGTCTCGGGCAGCAAGAAAAAGACCACGCTGACCGCGACGATTGCATATGCGAACATCAAAAGGAAAATCGCGCGCCAGTCGGCGAACGTGAGCAAGAGACTGCCGATTGCCGGCGAGAACGCCGGCACCAGCCCGACCAGAAGGCCGATCCGATTCATGATGCGCGCCGAGGTCTGGCCGACGAACAGGTCACGCACGATCGCGCGCGAGGTCGAGATTCCCGCCGCCGCGCCGACGCCCTGCAGGGCGCGCCCCAGTTGCAGGAGATGGATGGTCGGCGCGAACAAGGCGACCACGCTGCCGACGAAATAGATCGAGAAGAAGACGAGCGCGACGGGCTTGCGTCCGTGCGCGTCGGACATCGGCCCGCAAAGGAGCTGCGCGAGGCAGAAACCCAGAAAATAGACCGTCAGGCTGAATTTTACTGCACCCGGCGTCGTCGCGAATGTCGCGACGAGCGTGGGCAGCGCGGGCGTGTAGAGCGCGAGGCTGAGCGGTCCGATCGCGATCATCATCGCGCTGACGAACGACGTGCGCCGTTCGTCGAGGACCGCCCAGCGCGGCTTGATCCGCATCAACGTTTAGCCTGGGCGAGACTACGTTGCAGTTTCGCCATGCCGCCGATCCAGCGCGAATAATCTTCCGTCTTCTTGCGCATGTAGCCCAAGACCTGCGGGTGCGGCAGGATTTCGAAACGCTCCTCTTCGATCGCTTCGAGCACGTGTTGGGCGACCTGTTCGGGCGTCAGAACGCCATCGACATTCTGCGAACCTTCGCCGGCGCGACGAAGCAACGGGGTGTCGACCGCCTGCGGACAGAGAACGGAGACTCGAATGCCCTGGTCGCGATGGGTGATAGCGAGGATTTCAGCGAACCCGACCGCCGCATGCTTGGTTACGCCGTAGACCGCGTTGCCGATCTGGTTCAGCAGGCCCGCCGCGGACGCGGTGTTCATGAAATAGCCCTCGCCGCGCTTGATCATGTGCGGCAGGCAGGCGCGCGCCGCATAGACATGCGCCATGACATTTACCTCCCAGCCGCGTTGCCATTGATCGTTGGGCTGCGAGGTCGCATCGTCCGGCCGGCCGCCGAAATCCCCGATGCCTGCGTTCGAGCAGAAGAGCGCGATCGGACCGACATTCTGTTCGACCTCTGCGACGATGCGCTGAATTTCCGGCTCTTTCGAGACGTCGCAGGTATAGGCGACGCCGCCGATGGCCTCGGCGACCTTTTTGGCGCCCTCGCCGTTGCGATCGAGCACGACGACCTTCGCGGCGCCCTCTTTCGCGAAACGTTCGCACAAGCTCCTGCCGATCCCATCCGCGCCGCCCGTGACGACGACGATCTTGCCCTTGATTTTCATGACGCCTCCCTGATCGTAGCCATTGGCGCTCGACCTTCCCGGTCTTTGTAGCCATCATCGCGAAGAGAAGCCAAATCGAAGCGGGAGACGGGAATGAGCGGGCAGGCGCGGGTCGAATTGCGGTTCGAGGAGCGAAACGGCGGTAAGGTCGCCTTCGTCACGATCGACAATCTCGCCAAACTCAATGCGCTGAGTTCGCCCGTAATGGAAGATTTCGTGCGAAAGGTCGACGCCTGCGGCGCGGATTCCAGGGTACGCGCGGTGGTCGTGACAGGCGCCGGCGCGCGCGCCTTTGTCGGGGGCGCGGATATTTCGGAAATGTCCGGACTCGACAGCGCGAAGGCGCGCGCCTTCATCACGCGCGTGCACGGCTGCTGCGACGTGGTGCGCCGGTGCCCGGTCCCGGTCATCGCGCGCGTGAACGGACATTGCTACGGCGCCGGCATGGAGCTGGCCGCGGCTTGCGACATGCGGATTGCCGCGGCAAGCGCGCGTTTCGGCATGCCGGAAGTAAAACTCGGAATTCCTTCGGTGGTGGAAGCAGCCGTCCTGCCGCAGCTCGTCGGATGGGGCC
Organism: Hyphomicrobiales bacterium; assembly: GCA_028868735.1. Taxonomy (GTDB): domain Bacteria; phylum Pseudomonadota; class Alphaproteobacteria; order Rhizobiales; family Beijerinckiaceae; genus JAJXWB01. The sequence goes on from JAGWTW010000007.1 coordinate 3,154, forward strand.
GCACGCGCGAACTGCTGCTGCTCGGCGAAACCTATGCAGCGCAGGAATGCGCGGACTGGGGATTTTTGGAGCGCGTCGTTCCGGACGACGCGCTCGATAGGGAAGCCGACAAGGCTCTCGCTTCGATCCTTGCCTGCGGGCCGAACGCGATCCGACTTCAGAAGGAGCTCATTGCACGCTGGGAAACACAGCCTCTGCCGCAAGCGATCCGGACCGGCATCGACACGTTTGCGCGCGCCTACGAGAGCGACGAACCCGGCGCGATGATGAACGAATTCCTGAAACACCAGGCTGCGCGAAAGAACAAGGCGCAATGATCGCGCCGTGTCGATTGCGGCGACGCGCGCTTCGCGAGATTGCGCCGTGATTCCCTGGCGTACGATCGATGCCGCCGAGATTCCCGGCGGCGGCGGCAGGCTCCGGCTCATGCGGCGCGGCGATGAGTTTTCGATCCGGCTCGAGGGCAACGAACTCATGAACTCGCGGCTCAGCGGATCGGAAGAAGCGCTGGCGGCGCTTACTTGCGAGCCCCTGGAAGGGAGATCGGGCGTCTGTATCCTGATTGGCGGGCTGGGTATGGGATTTACATTGCGCGCTGCACTGGCTGCGCTCGCAGCGGACGCGGAAGTCGTCGTCGCCGAACTCGTCCCGGCGGTCATAGCCTGGGCGAAAGGTCCGATGTCGGAAGTTTTCCGCGGCTGCGTGGACGATGCGCGGGTCGACCTGCGCGAGGCCGACGTCGGGGCGGTGATTACAGAGCGCACGACGCGCTACGACGCAATCCTGCTCGATGTCGACAACGGGCCCGATGGCCTGACGCGGCAGGCGAACGACGCGCTCTATTCCGCGAACGGATTGCGCGCCGCCTATGCCGCGCTGCGTCCGGGCGGCGTCTTGGCGGTCTGGTCGTCAGGGCCTGACCCGGCCTTCACAAAGCGCTTGCGCAACGCTGGTTTCGTCGTCGAGGAGAAATCGGCGCGCGCACGCGGCAAGAGCGGCGGCGCGCGGCACGTCATCTGGCTCGCGGCGAGGCCGCCACGCGCCGCGTGAGCGACGACGCCGTTACACGTCAAGATTGGCTACGCTCAGCGCGTTTTCCTGAATGAATTCGCGGCGCGGCTCGACAACATCGCCCATCAGTTTCACGAATATGTCGTCTGCCTCGTCGCCTTCGCGAACTCTTACTTGCAGGAGCGAACGCGCGTCGCGATCGAGCGTCGTTTCCCACAATTGCTCGGCGTTCATCTCCCCGAGGCCTTTGTAACGCTGAAGAGTCAGGCCCTTGCGCCCTTGGGCGTTCATCGCTTCGTACAGCGCGGCGGGCCCGTCGAGCGCGCTCTCGTCGCCGCGACGAACGAGTTTTGCCGGTTCGGCGAAAATCTCCCGCAGCGATGCGGAGCGTTCGTCGAGCTTTCGCGCCTCGCTGGAGGACAAAAGACTCGCGTCGAGCGCAACCGCCTGCGCGACGCCGCGCAGCGTGCGCCGGAAGACATAACCGCCGTTCTCGACCGAGCCGGACCAACCGCGTTCGGTTTCGTCCGCGCTTCGGTCGAGACGCGCGGCTACGTCGGCTGCGCGAAGCGCCGCAGATTCATCGTCCGGCGGCACGGGCCGCAGCGCCCCAGCAACCGCCGCCTGCTCCACCACGCGACGATCGTAGCGCGAATGCAGGCCGAAAAGGATCGAGCGGAATGCGCGCGCCTCCTCCAAAATCGTCCGCAGATCGGCGCCGGCGCGCTCCTCCCCGCTCGCGAGTCGCAGCACGGCGCCCTCGAGAATGGAATCGATCAGATAATCCTCGAGTGCGCGTTCGTCCTTGAGGTATTGGGACGACTTGCCTTTCGTCACCTTGTAGAGCGGCGCCTGCGCGATGAAGAGATGGCCGCGTTCGATGATCTCCGGCATCTGTCGGTAGAAGAACGTCAGGATCAGCGTACGGATATGCGCGCCGTCGACGTCCGCGTCGGTCATGATGATGATCTTGTGATAACGCAGCTTGTCCGGATTGAATTCGTCGCGGCCGATACCGGTGCCGAGCGCAGTGATGAGCGTACCGATCTGTTCGGACGAGAGCATCTTGTCGAAGCGCGCGCGTTCGACATTGAGGATCTTTCCGCGCAGCGGCAATACGGCCTGAAATTCGCGATTTCGGCCTTGCTTTGCCGTTCCGCCCGCCGAATCGCCCTCGACGATGAAGATTTCCGCCTTTGCAGGATCGCGCTCCTGACAATCGGCGAGCTTGCCCGGCAGGTTCGCCACATCGAGCGCGCCCTTGCGTCGCGTAAGTTCGCGCGCCTTGCGCGCTGCTTCGCGTGCGGCTGCGGCTTCGACCACCTTGCCGACAACGGTTTTCGCTTCGGCCGGGTTCTCCTCGAGCCACTGACCGAGCGTCTCGTTGACGATGCCTTCGACCACCGGGCGCACTTCGGACGAGACAAGCTTGTCCTTCGTCTGTGAGGAAAATTTCGGATCGGGCACTTTCACCGAGAGAACGCAGGTCAGGCCCTCGCGACAATCGTCGCCGGAAAGGTCGACCTTTTCCCGTTTGGTGAGCCCGGACGAGTCCGCGTAGCCCGTCACCTGCCGCGTCAGCGCGCCGCGAAATCCTGCCAGATGCGTGCCGCCGTCGCGCTGCGGGATGTTGTTGGTGAAGACAAGCACGTTCTCGTGATAGCTGTCGTTCCACCACAAGGCGCATTCGACGGTTATACCGTCGCGCTCGCCCTTCATGATGATCGGCGTTGCGATCAAGGGCTGCTTGGCGCGATCGAGATAGCGCACGAAGGCTTCGAGGCCGCCTTCATAATGCAATTCCTCGCGCTTGACTTCGGCGTGACGCGCATCGGTCAGAACGATGCGCACCCCGGAATTGAGAAAGGCGAGTTCGCGCAGACGATGTTCGATCGTCGCGTAATCGAACTCGATCATGGTGAAGGTTTCGGGGCTCGGCAGGAACGTCACCTGCGTGCCGCGCCTGGGCGCGTCATCGACGATCGGCGCGACGCCTGTCTCGACAAGCGGCGCAACTGCGTCGCCATGGGCGAATTCGATGAAATGCGCCTTGCCCTCGCGCCAGATCTCGAGCTTCAGCCAAGTCGAAAGAGCATTGACGACCGAGACGCCGACTCCGTGCAGACCGCCCGACACCTTGTAGGAATTCTGATCGAATTTTCCGCCGGCGTGCAGCTGCGTCATGATGACTTCGGCAGCCGACACGCCTTCTTCCGGGTGTAGATCGACGGGAATGCCGCGCCCGTTGTCGGACACGGTGCAGGATCCGTCGGCGTTGAGCGTCACCGTCACGAGCGTCGCATAACCGGCGAGCGCTTCGTCGATCGCATTGTCGACGACCTCGTAGATCATGTGATGCAGACCCGAGCCATCGTCGGTGTCGCCGATGTACATGCCCGGGCGCTTGCGCACGGCGTCGAGGCCGCGCAGCACCTTGATCGACTCGGCGCCATACTCGTTTGCGCGGCCGTTTTCGCTGACGTGTTCGTTCATTTTTTCGCTTGTTTGGGGACGGTCCGGCCGGCCCTTGATTCGTTGGCGGACACTTTACCTCAAACATATGGAAATTGCAGGAAAATCATGGCGCAAGCCGGACCTTTCGCGCCTAATCCAGAGCCTCCGCCAAAGCCTCCAGAAAGGCGTCGCCGTAGCGGGCGAGCTTGCGTTCGCCGACCCCGTGGACGGCAAGCATCCCGTCGAGCGTCGCCGGGCGCTTTTCGGCCATGTCGATCAGCGTCTTGTCGGGGAAAATGACGAATGCGGGGACGCCCTCCTCGCGGGCGAGCGCCAGGCGCTTGCGCTTGAGGGCGGCGAGGACGCGCTCGTCGCCTGCGTCCAACGGTCTGGCGGGTCCTGTGTGCAGCCGGCGCTCCCGCCGTTTTTCCGGGTCGCGCCGCAGCATGACCGTCTCTCGGCCGCGCAGAACGTCCGCGCCCCTGTCGGTCAACGCAAAGCCGCCATGCTCCTCACTCGCGATTTGGAGCGCTCCGAGCGCGAACAATTGCCGGACAATCGAAATCCAGACGTGCTTGCCAAGCTCCTTGCCGACACCGAAAGTCTTCAGGTTTTCGTGCCCGTTCCGACTGACGGCGTCGCTTCCGGCGCCCGTCAGCACATCGGCAAGATAGGCGGCGCCGAAGCGCTGGCCCGTGCGCCAGACAGCCGACAGCGCTTTCTGGGCGGGAATCGTCCCGTCATAGACGGCGACCTGCCCCGTGCAGACGTCGCAGCGTCCGCATGGCGAAACCTTTTCGTCGAAATAGGCGAGCAAAGTCTGCCGGCGACAAGCCGGCGCCTCGCACAGCATGGCCAGAGCGTTGAACCGGCCGTGCTCGAACCGACGGCGATCTTCCGGAATGTCCTTTCCATCGATCTGGCGCCGGCGAAAGGCCATGTCTTCGACGCCATAAAGCGTGAGCGTATCTGCAGGGAGCCCGTCCCGGCCGGCGCGGCCGATCTCCTGATAGTAGGATTCGACCGACGACGGCATGTCCGCATGCGCCACAAACCGCACGTCGGGTTTGTTCACGCCCATGCCGAAAGCGATGGTGGCGACGGCGATGAGTCCGTCTTCCTGAAGAAAGCGATCCTGGTTCCGGTTGCGAACGGTCTGATCGAGGCCCGCATGATAGGCGACGGCTTCATGGCCGTGGGCGTTGAAATATTCCGCCAAAAGCTCGGTGCGGTCACGCGACGAACAGTAGACGATACCGCTTTCGCCCCGATGCTTCTCGACGAACCTCGCGAGCTGGCGACGCGGCTGATCCTTGGGCGAAAAATTCAGTTCGATGTTCGGTCGATCGAATGAATGGAGAAATATCCGCGGCGGGCTCGCAAACAACTTGTTCGCGATGTCGCCGCGCGTCGTCTTGTCGGCCGTCGCAGTGAAGGCGGCCACCTGCACGCCTCCGAGCGCTTCGGCGACCACGCCGATCTGACGATATTCCGGGCGAAAGTCGTGGCCCCACTCCGAGACGCAATGCGCTTCGTCGATCGCGAGGCGTTTTGGACTGGCGCTGCGCAGCTCCGCTATGAGCCCGTCGAGCGCAAGCCGCTCCGGCGAAACGAACAGCAGGCGAAGCGCGCCTTCACGCAGCGCTATGCGCGCGGCCTCGTTTTCAGGTCGGCTGTTCATCGAATTCAAGGTAGCGGCCGCTACGCCGAGCGCCTTCATCTGCTGCACCTGATCGCGCATCAACGCGATCAGCGGCGATACGACCACAGTCAACCGCTCTTCAAGCAGCGCGGGAAGCTGGTAGCACATCGACTTGCCGCTGCCGGTCGGCATGACGGCCAGCACCGGGCCGCCTTCCAGCAGCGCGGCGATGATTTCCTCCTGGCCGGTCCGGAACTCTTCGTAACCGAATACAGATTTCAGGAGCGCGCGTGCGCTATGCGGCAAGATCGCCATCGCTCAACCTTCGATGCGGCCGGCTTCGACCCGCAGCACCTTCGCGTCTTCGGGCAGGTCGGCGAAGGCCGCCGGATCGGCGCCCGTGAGCCAGGCCTGTCCGCCGACCCTCGCCAGTTCTGCGAACAGCGCGCGACGCCGTGCGGGATCGAAATGGGCCGCGATCTCATCCAGCAGAACAAGGGGGGCGATGCCGGACATGGCGGTCGTCAACTTGGCGTGGGCCAGCACGAGCCCGGTCAGCAGGGCTTTTTGTTCGCCCGTGGAACATGCGCGTGCATCGATCTGCTTCGGTCCGTGACGCACGACCAGATCGCTCGCCTGCGGCCCGATCAATGTGCGTCCGGCCGCGGCGTCGCGCCCGCGATTGGCCGCAAGCCACGCGCGATACCGATTTTCCGCCTCGAGCGCGGCATATTCGGCGACGAGCGCCTCGACCTCGCCCGACAACGCAAAATCCGCCCAGGGGAAGGGGGAGGCGTCGTCACGTTCGGCGGCGACCAATGCGGCCAATCTGGACACCGTCTCGAGCCGCGCGGCCGTCACCGCCACGCCGAGTTCGGCCGTCTCGCGCTCGGCCGCGTCGAGCCAGGCCGGTTCGCCGCCGGTCTCGAGCAGGCGGTTCCGGTTGCGCAGCGCGCGTTCGAGCGCGTTGACACGGGCGCCGTGGCCGGAATCGACGGCCAGCACCAGCCGGTCCAGAAACCGTCTGCGCTCACCCGCCGAGCCCGCAAAAAGGCCGTCCATCGCCGGCGTCATCCAGACAATCCGGACATGGTCGGCGAAATCGCGCGGCGACCCGACAGGAACGCGATCGATCCGGCACTTGCGGGACGGGCCTGCGGCGCTGTCCAGATCGTAGCCCGTGCCGAGCTGGGTTTCGCCGTCCGCACCGGCGAGCGCGGCGGAGACGGAGAATCCGCCTGTGCCGGCGCGTACGCATTCCGCGAATTCGGCGCGCCTCAGGCCCCGGCCCGGCGCAAACAGGGACAGGGCCTCGAGCACGTTGGTCTTTCCGGCGCCGTTCTCGCCGGTCAGCGCGACGACCGAAGCCTCGACGGACAGATCGAGCGCAGAATAGGAACGGTAATCTGCAAGCACGAGGCGGCGCACGCGCGGGCGGCGGGCGGCGGAGACGAAATGAGAGCTTTCCCGGACGGCGGGCATGGCGCCTCATGCCATGGATCGGATCGCACGGCGAGACGATTTCGTATTTCGCGGACCAGAGCGAGGAGGGACAATGTCAGGACGAATCCTCTCGATGGGCGAAGCTTTGGTCGACGTGCTGCCCGCTGCCGACGGTCTGTGGCGGCCGGTCGCCGGCGGGTCGTCCTACAATGTCGCGCGCGGTCTCGGACGGTTTGGCGCATCCTGCGGATTCGTCGGACGCCTGTCGCGGGATGGGCAAGGCGAGCTCATGGCCGGCCTGCTCGCGGCGGAAGGCGTCACGCTCGATCTTTGCGCGCGCGACGACCGGCCAAGCCCGCTATCGCTGGTGGCGCCGGGCACACAGACGACGAGTGCGCGATTCGCCATCTATCTTGACGGAACCGCTCACGCGCCGCCGGATCTGCCGAAAAACTGGCTGAGCGGCGCTGCGCATCTGCATGTCTCCTCGTTCTCCGCGATCTCGGCGGCCTGGGGCAAGGCGGTATTGGCCGCGCTGGAGGACGCGCGAGGGCGGATCTCCGCAAGCCTCGACCTCAACGTCCGCCCCGCGCTCATCCCGGCGCGCGAGGAAGCGCGGCGGGCGTTGGAGAAACGCATTGCGCTCGTCGACATAGTGAAGGCGAGCGATGAAGACCTGACATGGCTCTTTCCCGACCGCGACCCGGCAGACGCCGCGCGGGAGTGGGCGATCAGGTTCGGCGCGCTTGTCCTGCTCACGCGCGGCCCCGCAGGCGCAACGGCGTTCCTCGGCGCAGAAACGATCGACAGCCCCGGACGAGCGGTCACTGTCGTCGATACGGTCGGCGCCGGCGATTGCTTCGTCGCCGCCTTTCTTTCGCAAGCGATCACCCGGGGACGATTCGGGCCCGAGGCAGGCACAGCCGGCCAGCTGCGAACATGGCTGAATTTCGCCAACGCAGCGGCGGCGCTCTGCTGCGCCCGTGTCGGCTCGAACCCGCCGACACGCGCCGAGAGCGAGGCCTTCGCACAGTCGTTCTAGGCGGTTCTGCGGTGTATATGTACGGTTTGCCAAACCGGTCGCCAGAGGGAGCAACGCTGCATGGATTCGAAGATTTCCGACGATCTCCGCAGCGGCGCGCTCGTCTATCATCGCTTTCCAAAGCCCGGAAAACTCGAAATCCGCGCTACCAAACCGCTGGGCAACCAGCGCGATCTCGCGCTCGCCTATTCGCCCGGCGTCGCTGTCGCCTGTGAGGCGATTGTAGAGGATCCGCAGCAGGCGGCAGAAATGACCGCGCGGCAGAATCTGGTCGCTGTCGTCAGCAACGGCACTGCCGTACTCGGTCTCGGCGACATCGGTCCGCTTGCTTCCAAGCCGGTGATGGAAGGCAAGGCCGTCCTCTTCAAGAAATTTGCGGGCATCGACGTTTTCGACATCGAGATCGACGCGAAGGAGATCGATCGTTGCGTGGAGGTTGTCGCAGCGCTCGAACCGACCTTCGGCGGCATCAATCTCGAAGACATCAAGGGACCGGATTGTTTCGAGATCGAGCAACGACTGCGCGCGCGCATGAATATTCCTGTATTCCATGATGACCAACACGGAACGGCGATCATCGTCGGCGCGGCGGTGACCAACGCGCTGGAAATCGCCGGCAAGAAAATCGAAGAGGTCAAGATCGTCGCTTCCGGCGCTGGCGCCGCGGCGCTCGCCTGCCTCAATCTGCTCGTCTCGCTCGGCGCGCGCCGTGAAAATATATTCGTCTCTGATATCGAAGGCGTCGTCTACGAGGGACGCACGAAGCTGATGGACCGCTGGAAGGCGGTATTCGCGCAGAAGACGAACGCCCGCACGCTCGACCAGGTCATCGACGGGGCGGACGTCTTTCTCGGACTGTCGGCAGCCGGCGTACTCAAGGCCGACATGGTGCGAAAGATGGCGAGCCATCCCATCATTCTCGCGCTCGCCAATCCAACGCCCGAGATCATGCCGGAAGAGGCGATCGCGGCGCGGCCCGACGCCATGATCTGCACCGGGCGCTCGGACTATCCGAACCAGGTCAACAACGTCCTGTGCTTTCCCTATATTTTCCGCGGCGCGCTCGACGTAGGCGCCACGGCTATCAACGAAGAGATGAAGCTTGCGGCGGTCCGCGCCATCGCAGCGCTCGCGCGAGAAGCGCCGTCCGACGTCGTCGCGCGCGCTTATGGAAAGGAATTGCCGCGTTTCGGCGCGAGTTCGCTCATTCCCTCCCCATTCGATCCGCGCCTCATCCTGCGTATTGCGCCGGAAGTCGCTCGGGCCGCGATGGCGACCGGCGTCGCCCGGAAGCCGATCGTCGACTTCCGGGCCTATGAGGAAAAGCTGTCGCGCTTCGTCTTCAGGTCCGGCCTCATCATGAAGCCGATCTTCGAAAAGGCGCGTTCGAACCCAAAGCGCGTTATCTTCGCCGACGGCGAGGACGAGCGCGTGCTGCGCGCGACTCAGGTCATTCTCGAAGAAAGGATCGCTTCGCCTATCCTGATCGGGCGCCCTCAAGCGGTTGCACGTGCGATCGAAAAATATGGTTTGAGCCTGAAGCCTGGCGAAGACTTCGAGCTCGTCAATCCGCAAGACGATCATCGCTACCGCGACTATGTGACAACCTATATCGAAGTCGCCGGACGCAAGGGCATCACGCCGGACGCCGCAAAGGTTCTCGCGCGCACCAATACGACCGTCATGGCGGCGCTCGCGGTGCGCCGCGGCGACGTCGACGCCATGATCTGCGGACTGGAAGGCCGTTTTCCCTCTCGGCTGCGCTACATACGGGATATTGTCGGGCTCGCGCCGGGCGTCCAGGATTTCTCCGCGCTCAGCCTTCTGATTTCGTCACGCGGCGCATTCTTTATCGCCGATACCCACGTGCGGCTGAATCCCTCGGCGGACGAGATCGCCGAAATGAGCCTTCATTGCGCCGAACATGTCCAGCGGTTCGGAATTACGCCCAAAATCGCGCTCGTCTGCGATTCCGATTACGGCGGCGCAGATTCGCCGTCCGCCATCAAGATGCGCACTGCGCTTGATCTCATACGATCGCGCGCGCCCGGTCTGGAAGTGGACGGCGAGATGCAGGCCGACACCGCGCTTTCGCCGGCGATCCGTAATCTCGTCATGCCAAATTCGCCTTTGAAGGGCGAAGCGAATGTTCTGATCATGCCAAATCTCGACGCGGCCAACATCGCGTTCCAGCTGGTGAAGGTCGCCGCGGACGCGCTCGCGGTTGGACCGATCCTGATCGGCGCTGCGCGGCCGGCGCACGTGTTGACGCCTTCAGTGACGGCGCGCGGCATCGTCAACATGACCGCGATCGCCGTTGCAGAGGCGTCGGCGGGCGAAACGGCCGATGCGGATGAAAGAACGCTCTGGCGCTAGCTGCCTCCGGCGATCGCCGCGAGGCCCTCGCGATAGGTTGGGTAGAGAAGGCGAACGCCGAGTTCTTGCCGCAGGCGCCGGTTCGAAACACGTTGGTTGTTGGCCCAGAACTGCTGCGCCATCGGCGAGAGGCTCGCGGCCTCGAACGCGACTTCGGGAGGCGGTTCCACGCCGATCAGCATCGCGGCATGGACGACCACATCTTGCGGCGGCGCGGGCTCGTCGTCGCAGACGTTGAATATGCCACCCCGCACATTCTTCGAAAGGCAAGCTGCGATGGCGCCTGCTATGTCGGCGACGTGGATTCGATTGAAGACTTGTCCGGGTTTGACAATGCGCCTGGCGGATCCCGCCCGTACATTGTCGATCGCGCTCGACCCTGGTCCGTAGATTCCGGCGAGCCGCAAGACGAAAACAAGCTTGCCCGAGCGCGCACCGAGCGTCAGCCACTCGCTTTCGGCAGCAATACGCGCCTCGCTGCGGCCGCCTCGCGCCGGGGGCGTATCTTCATCCACCCAAAGGCCGTTCTGCCCGGCGTAAACGCCGATGGTGGACAAATATACAATCCTCTCCGCCGGCGAGGCTTCGATCGCCGCGCCGAATTGTTTGAGCACGGGGTCTCCGACCGCGGGCGCAGGCGCAACGGACACGAGGATCGCATCGGTGGCCTCGAGACAATGCTGAACGGCAGCTAAATCGTCGAAGCGCAGAACGTCGACACCCGACAAGGATCGGCCTAGCGCGGAAACCTTATCGGCAGATCTGACGGTGCCGCTGACAGCCGTAAAACGATCGGCGTTCGCGCGTAGGAAGAATTGGGCGCTGTAGCCCAGGCCGAACACGAAGAGTCTCATGTTCCGACCTCATGCGCCGCGGGCTGTTCCCATTCCCGTCGAACGTCGGGGTCCGCCTCCTCGTCACGGCGTCGAGCCGCATGGTCCGCAAATTGCGCGACATCGAGAAGGCGCGACAAAGCCCAGACGGCAGCAGCGCGCACGAGAGGAGATTCGTGCGCAAGGCGCGCCTCCGCGGCGCGCGCCAGCGCGCGATCGGCGGAATTGCCGATGGCGATAAGCACGTTCCGCAGGAAACGGGCATGTCCAATGCGTTTGACGGGAGAGCCTGAAAAAAAACCGCGAAAATCCGCATCGTTCATCGCGGCGAGCATTTCCAAATCCGGCGCAAGCATATCTGCGCGCGCTGCGAGCTTCTGCTCCCGCGTTCGTTGCGCGAATTTGTTCCAGGGGCAAACGGCGAGGCAATCGTCGCAGCCATAGACGCGATTGCCGATCTTCTCCCGAAATCGCGCGGGTATGTGTCCCTTGTGCTCGATCGTCAGATAGGAGATGCAGCGCCGCGCATCCAGCCGATACGGCGCGACGATCGCTTCCGTCGGACAGATATCGATGCATGCGCGACATTGACCGCAATGATCGGTTTCGGGCTGATCAGTCGCGAGCGCAAGCGTCGAGAAAATGGAACCGAGAAAGAGCCATGAGCCGAAATTGCGCGAGACGAGGTTGGTATGCTTTCCCTGCCAACCCAGACCCGCTTGCATTGCAAGCGGCTTTTCCATGACGGGCGCGGTGTCGACGAAAACCTTCACATCGCCACCGCCGTGCGCGACCAGTCGAGAGGCAAGCGTTTTCAATCGTCCCTTGACTACGTCATGATAGTCTCGATGCCGAGCGTAGACCGAAATGTTCCCCATCGTAGGGCGAGCTATATCGACCAACGGTTCGCTCAGCGGGCCATAATTCATGCCGAGCATGATGATGGAACGTACACCCGGCCACAGAGCTCGAGGATGCGCGCGGCGATCCGCGGTCGCGCGCATCCAGTCCATGTCGCCCTGCGCGCCCTCGGCAAGCCAGCTATCGAGCCGCAACGTCAGGTCCGGCGCATCCGCGACGCTCAGAACGCGGCAGACGTCGAAACCAAGCGCGGCGGCGTCCGCCCGCAAGGCGCTGATCAAATCCATGTCGGGACGATGCGGCCTTGCGCGACCGCTTGCAAGCTTGGTCGATCAGAAATCGAGGTCGGCATAGACCGCGCTCGGCGCCATCCCGATCACGCGATCGGCAAGCAGCGTCCGAAACGAAGGGCGCGATTTCATTTTTTGGTACCAGGCCTTCGCCGGTTCGAATTCGTCCCAAGGAACGTCGCCGAGATAATCGGCGCAGGATAGATGCGCGGCCGCGGCGAGGTCGGCGTAGGTCATGCGGTTGCCGGCGAGCCAGTTCCGGTCCGATACGAGAAACCCGATGTAGGAGAGATGCAGGCGGATATTCGCGCGCGCCGCGCGCACCGCGCCCATGTCCGGGCCGCCGCCGCCCTGCGCCGAAGTCATGAAACGCCGGTATATCTTTTCTGTGACAAGCCAGTCGGTGACTTCAGCGAACATCTTGCCGTGAAACCAGTCGAGCAGGCGACGCGTCTCGACCCGCCCGGCAATGTCGCTCGGCATCAGCCGCACGTTCGGAAAGGACGGACCATACGCCTCTTCGAGCCATTCGGCTGCGACGACCGCCCCGGAAACCACGAGCCCGCCGTCGGCCACCAAGACTGGCGTACGGCCCGCCGGATCGATCAGCAGAAAGTCCTCGCGACGTTCGTGGACCCGCTCCTCGATCAGTTCGACGTCAAGGCCGTATTCGGCGAGCGCCAGCCGGACGAAACGCGAATGCGGGCAAAGCGGGTGATGGAACAGATGCGGCATCGCCCTTTCAATGCATTAAGCAGGGTTAACGAACGGCTAATTTTATCCGCCGACTGCGATTATCGCCTCGCTTTCCGCTCACGGCGGCGCGCATGCAGGACGGGCTCGGTGTAGCCGGAAGGTTGTTCGCGGCCCTTGAAAACGAGGTCGCAGGCGGCCTTGAACGCAACGCCGTCGAACGCGGGGGCCATCGGCTCGTAGAGCGGGTCGCCGGCGTTCTGGCGATCGACCACGGCGGCCATCTTCTTCAAGGTGTTCATCACCTGATCCTCGCTGCACACGCCGTGATGCAGCCAGTTCGCAATATGCTGCGAGGAGATGCGAAGGGTCGCTCGATCTTCCATCAGTCCGATATCGTGAATGTCGGGGACTTTCGAGCAGCCGACGCCCTGGTCGATCCAGCGAACGACATAGCCCAGAATGCCCTGCGCATTGTTGTCGAGTTCAGCCTGGACCTCGTCGGTGGACCAGTTTGGACGGTCTGCAAGCGGGATTGTGAGAACATCGTCAACCGAGGCGGGCTTGCGCTTTGCGATCTCCTCCTGCGTCTTCGCGACGTCGACCTGGTGATAGTGCGTCGCGTGCAGGGTCGCCGCCGTCGGCGATGGCACCCATGCCGTATTTGCTCCGGCGCGCGGGTGACCGATCTTGATCTTGAGCATATCGGCCATCAGGTCGGGCATGGCCCACATGCCCTTGCCGATCTGCGCTTTTCCACGCAAGCCGGCGCGCAGCCCAATGTCGACATTGGAATCCTCGTAGGCAAGGATCCACTTCTGACTCTTCATGTCACCCTTGCGCACCATCGGGCCTGCTTCCATCGAGGTGTGCATTTCGTCGCCAGTGCGATCGAGGAAGCCGGTATTAATGAAAACGACGCGATTCCTGGCCGCGCGAATGCATTCCTTGAGATTGACCGAGGTGCGGCGCTCCTCGTCCATAATGCCCATTTTGATTGTATTGCGTGTCATTCCCAGCGCATCTTCGATGCGGTCGAAGAGATCATTTGCGAAAGCGACCTCTTCCGGCCCGTGCATTTTCGGCTTTACGATATAGACCGATCCGGCGCGGCTGTTGCGCAATTTGCCGGTCTTGTTGACGTCGTGCAGCGCGATCACGCTCGTGATCATGCCGTCAAGAATGCCTTCCGGCGCATCGACGCCATTCACTTTCACTGCGTCGATCGTCATGAGGTGACCGACGTTGCGCACGAGCAGCAGCGACCGCCCATGCAGCGTTTTCGATGCTCCATCCGGGGCGGTGAAGTTGCGATCGCCATTCATGCGGCGCGTCATCGGCTTGCCGCCCTTCTCGAAGGTGTCGACGAGATCGCCCTTCATCAAACCGAGCCAATTGCGATAGGCGCCGACCTTGTCTTCCGCATCGACGCAGGCGACCGAATCCTCGCAATCCTGAATCGTCGTCAGCGCCGCCTCGAGCACGACATCGGCGACGCCGGCGGCGTCGTCCTTGCCGATCGGATGGGCGCGATCGACAACGATCTCGACATGCAGCCCATGATTGACCAGCAAGATCGATGTTGGCGCAGCGGGCTCGCCCGTATAGCCCGCGAATTGCGCGCTGTCCTTCAGGGAAGCCTTTGCGCCATTCTCGAGCGCGATGACGAGCTTGCCATTCGCAATCGAATAGCCGGTGGCGTCGGCATGCGAACCGTCCGACAATGGCGCGCTCTCGTCCAGAAACCTGCGCGCCCACGCAATGACCTGCGCGCCGCGCGCAGCGTCGTATCCGGACCTTGCGGTTTCGCGTCCGGGAATGGCGTCCGTGCCATATAGGGCATCGTAGAGCGAACCCCACCTCGCATTAGCGGCGTTCAGGGCATACCTGGCATTGGTGACGGGCACCACCAGTTGGGGGCCCGCGACCCGCGCTATCTCGTCGTCGACATTTTGCGTCTCGATCGAGAAATCGGAGCCCACGGGAGCGAGGTAACCGATTTCGGCGAGAAACGCCTTGTATTCGGCTGCATCGAAAACCTTGGCCCTACGACTCTTGTGCCATTCGTCGATCTTCGCCTGAAGCGCGTCTCGCTTTTCGAGCAACGCCCTATTTTTCGGCGAGAGGTCGACCAGAATTTTCTCGAGGCCGTCCCAAAAGGTCTTTGGAGCGACGCCCGTTCCGGGCAGGGCCTCGCGCTCGATGAATTCGTAGAGAGCCGGCGCGATTTCGATTGCGCCGTGGCGAATGGCCTTGGTCATGATTCCATCCCGCGAACCAGGCCGGCGCTGGAGCGGCCGGCAGAGCTGACATGTCAGTCTCTACCGGCCGTCCGACGTTCCCGCAAGCGGGCGATCAGGCGCCAGTCAGCGCAAGCGGCAGGGACCGTAGTCTTTTCCCGGTCGCCGCAAAGACCGCATTCGCTACTGCCGGCGCAATGGCTGGTGTGCCGATTTCGCCGACGCCGCCGAGAGGCGCGCCGGAATTGACGATTTCGACCGAAATTTCCGGCGCCTGGTCGAGCTGGAGCAACGGATAGGAGTCGAAATTGGTTGGAACGACGCGGCCGCCGTCGAAATCCACCTTGCCGAACAAGGCTGCGGTCAAGCCGAAATTGATCCCGCTGCGGATTTGCGCGGCGACATTCGGCGGATCGATTGCGAAGCCGCAGTCGACCACGGCGTGCACGCGCTTGACGCGCAGGTTCACACCGGAAATCTCGACGTCCGCGATCTGGCCGACGAACGAATGAAAACATTCGGTCAGCGCAAAGCCGCGGCCGGTCTTGGCGCGGTCGGCGCCGGGAGCCAACGGATTATCCCGATCGAACCGCCCCATACGCTCGAGCAACGCCGCCCCGCGGCGCGCCGGCGCATAGTCTCCGGCTGCGCCGAGAAGACGAGCCCTATAGTCCAGCGGTTTCTGGCTCGCAGCGGCGGCGAGTTCGTCGACGAAGCTCTCCATGAAAAAGCAATTGAGGCCGTAGCCGACAGAGCGCCAAAATCCGACCGGCACGCCCGAGTCGACCGTGAAGTTCTCGATGCTTCGGTTAGGCAGGCCATAGAGCGGAAACAAGGCCCCGTCGACGGTCGTGCGATCGGCCATCAAGCCGCCCTTGGCCGAGGGCAGCGCGCGCGCGACGAACTGGTCCGTGACGGAAGGAACGGCGATGCGATAGACGAAACTCGTCGGCGCGCCGTCCGTCCCGAGCGTTGCGGAAATGTCCGCCATCGCCGCGGGACGAAACACGTCGTCGCGAATGTCCTCGGCGCGCGACCAGATGGTCTGCACCGGCTTGCCTTTGAAACGGCTCGCGATCTCGACCGCTTTGACCACATAGCCGAGATCGGCGCGTCGACCGAAACCGCCACCGAGGAAAGGTGTGACAACCTCGACCTTGTCGCTGTCGAGACCTGCGGTTTTCGCCGCCATCATTTGAACGAGCGACGCCGATTGATGACCAGCCCAGACCCTGGCTGACGTTTCGGTCACCAACGCCGTCGCGTTGATCGGCTCCATTGTCGTATGCGCAAGAAATGGAGCGTCGTAACGCGCCTTCACAGCCTTTCCCTCGGCCTTCGATACGTCGCCCGCAGAATCGATCACCCAGCGCGGCTTGTAGTCGACGCCCCGTTCTAGCGCCGCCCGATAGGCCGACATGACGCCTTCCGTCGAAACGTTCAGCGCTTTCGAATCGTCCCATTTCGCGTTCACTGAATCGAGAGCAGCCAAGGCCACGGCGTAGCTGTCGGCGACGACAGCGAAATAATCCCGGCCTTCAACGACGCCGCGCACGCCTGCGATCTGCTTTGAAAGAACCGCGTGCTCCAGCCGGCCGCCTATGCGCGGAGAATGACGGATCGCCGCATAAAGCTGGCCTTGCTCGCGCGTATCGATTCCGTATGTCGCTCGCCCAAACGTTTTCGGGACGACGTCGAAACGCGGTGCGCCCTTGCCGACGTAAACGCCTGGCCCGAGCGGCGGCAACACTATTTCTGCAGGCGTGAGTTTCGCCGCATCGGCGGCAAGCTCGCCATAAGTTGCGCTCTTTCCGTTTGGTGCAGAAATCCTTCCATTTTCGGCCTTGAGAGTCGACACGGTCGCGCCGAGGCGATCGCTAGCCGCGCGCATGAGCATGTCGAGCGCGGAGGCAGAGGCGGCGCGGATTGGTTCGGCAATGTTGCGCGTGGACGTCGAGCCGCCTGTACCTTGCAATCCGAGAGCGCGAAGTATTTTGTCGAACGTCCATACGACCGCCTTCTGCGGAGCAGTCAGGGCCGCATCGTCCATCGGCAGCCCGTCAAGCAGCATGACGGGATTTGCATAGCGCGCCTCGACCGGCGCAGGCGCTGCGCGAATTGAGTCCGGAGACAATTTCAAGCCTTCGGCTGCAAGCAAGACGGCGAGCGAATAGATGCCCTGGCCCATCTCCTGATGAGGCACGACCACTTCGACCCTGCCGTCGCGATCGATCCTCAACCAGGCGCCAAAGCTCGACTCGCCATCGCGCGCCGGCAGGCGGTAGCCGTCTATCGATTTCAGGCGCCACGCGACCGCCCCGGCGCCGACGAGAAGGCCGCCGCCGACAACGCCTGCCGCCGCAAGAAATGTCCGGCGCGCGATCGCTGCGCCGTGCGAAGTCCCGCGCGCTTCGGTCATTGTGCGCTCCCCTGTTTTTGCGGCGCATTGAGCGCATCCAGCGCATAACCGACAGCGACGCGGATCGCGTCATAGGTTCCACACCGGCAAAGATTTGTGATCTGGCCGAGGACGGCGTCGCGCGACTGCCTGGGATTGGCGGCGATGACGCTTGTCGTCGCCATCACGAACCCCGGCTGACAATAGCCGCATTGCGGGGCTTGCGCTCTCACCCAGGCTTTACGAACGGCTTCGGCGACGGCGCCGTCGAGTCCTTCGATGGTCGTCACGCTCTTTCCGGCGACGTCGCCGACCTGAGTCTGGCAAGCGCGCGCCTGCTGCCCGTCTATGATGATCGTGCAGGCCCCGCACAGGCCGGCGCCGCAGCCGAACTTGACGCCGACAAGACTTTTTTCGTCGCGCAACGCCCAAAGCAGAGGCGTCTCCCTGGAACTCTCGAGGGATTGCGGCCTGCCGTTAAGAGTCAGGTCGACGCCCATGGCGATTCTCCAGCTTCGGTGATCGATAAGGTTATATGAGCGTGCGGCGGGGCAAAGCGCCCGCGATTTACGCGGCGATGCGCCTGCGCGCGGCCTCGTATTCCCGCGCGAGGCGATCGACGAGCTCCGCGGTCGTGACGACCGACTTCACCGCGCCAATCCCTTGGCCGGAGCCCCAGATGTCCTTCCACGCCTTGGCCTTGGTATTTCCGCCCGAACCGAAATTCATCTTCGAGGGGTCGGACTGCGGCAGATTCTCGGGATCCAGGCCTGCATTCACGATCGACGGACGCAGATAATTGCCGTGCACGCCCGTGAACAGGTTCGTATAAACGATGTCTTCCGCGGCGTTCTCGACGATCGCATTCTTGTAGGCTTCGCTCGCATTCGCCTCCTTGGTCGCGATGAAGGCAGAGCCGATGTATCCGAAATCCGCGCCGAGCGCTTGCGCGGCAAGTACTGCGCCGCCGCTCGCGATCGCGCCGGAAAGCGCGATCGGACCGTCGAACCATTCGCGCGTCTCCTGCACAAGCGCGAATGGCGACTGAACGCCAGCATGCCCGCCGGCGCCGGACGCCACGAGAATAAGCCCGTCGGCGCCCTTTTCGATCGCCTTGCGCGCGAATTTTTGATTGATGACGTCGTGCAGCACGATGCCGCCGTAAGAATGAATCGCCTTGTTCAGCTCTTCCTGGGCGCCGAGCGAGGTGATGACTACCGGAACCTTGTATTTGACGCACAGATCGATGTCGTGTTGCAGACGATCATTTGAC
Source organism: Hyphomicrobiales bacterium (assembly GCA_028868735.1). Classification (GTDB taxonomy): domain Bacteria; phylum Pseudomonadota; class Alphaproteobacteria; order Rhizobiales; family Beijerinckiaceae; genus JAJXWB01. The sequence continues at coordinate 21,710 of JAGWTW010000007.1, forward strand.
TTGTGCACGATTTGATTCACCGCGAACGGCGCTGAGGGACGTTCCGGATGCGCCTTGTCCCAAGCCGCGAGTTCGGAGGTAATTCGTTGCAGCCATTCCTCGAGCACGGGTCCCGGCCGGGCGTTGAGCGCGGGGAACGAGCCGATCACGCCGGCCTTGCATTGCTCGATCACAAGATCCGGGTTCGAAATAATGAAGAGCGGCGAAGCGATGACGGGAATTCTAAGCTTTCCCTTGAGTGAGGCCGGCATGGACATGACATTTCCTTTCGACTGCGTTTTCTTGGGATTTCAAGAATTCAGGATGCGCGCGTCGTCTGCGCGCTCGCAGGCTCCCGCATCGCGCCGTGTGAAAGAGTGCGCGCCATCTGTTCGTGCAGTGCGCGCAATTCCGCTTCATCGATCTTGCCCGCCATGAACAGGGTCACGAGCCCATGCGTGCCTGCCCAGTAAATCAGACCGAGCGTTTTCGGATCGCCGTTCATCAGCCCGGCGGCGATCAAGTCTTCCAGGTAGCCGGTCATCGTTTTGCGCGCGCGCGCATTCGCACGCACGAGGTCGGGATAATCCGAATCTTCGGGTTGCGAGAGATCGAAGATAAGCCGATAGGCGTCGGGCTCCTCGATCGCGAAGCGCAGATAGGCGTCCCCGACCGCGCGACCCCGCCGGGATGGGGTGCCCGGCGAGCGACGCGCTGTTTCAAGGCGTTCGGAGAACCTATCGAGGGCTGCGGCGCGAACCGCGGCGAAAATGTCATCCTTGTTTCGAAAGTAGCGATAGGGCGTCATCGCGCTGCAGTTCAATCGCTCGGCGATCTGGCGCATGCTTACGCCCTCGACGCCGCGTTCGGCGAACAGGCGCTCGGCGGCCTCGCAGAGCCGGCGCCTGAACCCTTCGATCTCATTGTCGGTCAACACAGGTCGCATTTCGCTTCGCGAAACGATTGGTTTGGAAGGCGAGAAGATGCCTTATTAAATTTACGGTGTAAAGAATTTTTCTAAACCGGCGTTGCAAGGGCGCTTGCGGGTGCGATAGTTTGAGTTCGCACGAGCGGCCGGCCGAGGCCGCAAGGCGTCCTCCATGGACGCGGGAGGCAATGCGAACCGGACCGGGCGTCATCCGCCTCGGCGCCGCCCGTCGACAGGTCTCCTTCTTTTGACCCGAGGAAATGCTGTCATGAGAGAAGCCGTTATTGTTTCGACCGCCCGCACGGGCCTCGCAAAATCCTGGAAGGGCGCGCTCAACGCCACCCATGGCGCGTCGATGGGCGGCCATGTCGTGAAGGCCGCGGCCGATCGCGCCAAGATCGAACTGGGCGAGATCGAGGACGTGATTATGGGCTGCGCTACTCCGGAAGGCGCGACGGGCCAGAACATCGCGCGCCAGATCGCGCTGCGCGCGGGCTGTCCGGTCACCGTGCCGGGCATGACGGTCAATCGGTTCTGTTCTTCCGGCTTGCAGACGATCGCGCTCGCAGCCCAGCGCGTGATCGCCGGCGAGAACGACATTCTCGTTGCTGGCGGCGTCGAGTCGATCTCGCTCGTACAAAACGAAGCGAACCGCACGCACGGCAAGGATCCGTGGCTCGTCAAGCACAAGCCCGAAATCTATTGGAGCATGCTGCAGACCGCCGAGCAGGTCGCCAAGCGCTACGGGATTTCGCGTCAGCGGCAGGACGAATATGGCGCGCGTTCGCAGCAGCGCGCCGAAGCCGCGCAGAAGGCCGGGAAGTTCAACGACGAAATTGTGCCCTTCACCACGATCATGAAGGTGAGCGACAAGAACACTGCGCAAATCGTCGACAAGGAAGTGACTCTTTCCACCGACGAAGGCATCCGTGCAGGCACAACTTACGACGGCATCAAGGACATCAAGCCGGCGATCGAAGGCGGCGTGATCTCGGCGGGCAACGCCTCGCAATTCTCGGACGGCGCTGCCGCCGTCGTCGTGATGAGCGCCGATCTGGCGAAGAAAAGAGGCCTCCAGCCGCTCGGCGCTTTCAGGGGCTTTGCGGTCGCAGGCTGCGAGCCGGACGAGATGGGCATCGGCCCCGTCTTTGCGATCCCGAAACTGCTGGAAAAGGCTGGCAAGAAGGTTTCCGACATCGACCTGTGGGAGCTCAATGAGGCCTTTGCGGTTCAGGTTCTCTACTGCCGCGACAAGCTGGGCATTCCGGACGACAAGCTGAACGTGAACGGCGGCGCCATTGCTGTCGGCCATCCCTATGGCGTGTCGGGCGCGCGGCTCACAGGACACGCGCTGATTGAAGGAAAGCGCCGCGGCGGAAAGCTCGCGGTCGTGACGATGTGCATCGGCGGCGGCCAGGGCGCTGCTGGTCTGTTCGAAATCTTCTGATCGTAGCGTCGACCAACGAGAGCTGCGCGAAACATTTTCGCGCAGCTTTTTTTACACCTCCAGCATGTCGCAAACGAGATCCGCGATCGCAAGGCTTGCGGTCAGACCGGGGCTCTCGATCCCGAACAGATTGACAAGTCCGGCAATGCCGTGCGCCGCGGGTCCGTCGATCCGAAAATCAGCGGCGGCTTCGCCGGGGCCCGAAAGCTTCGGACGCACGCCGGCATAGGACGGCAGCAGCGCATCGTCTTTCAGCGCAGGCCAGTATCGGCGAATTTCCGCATAGAACGCGTCGGCGCGATGCGGATCGACTGTATAGTCGACCTGATCAATCCATTCGACGTCAGGACCAAAACGAGCGCCGCCGCCCATATCGAGCGTGAGATGCACGCCGAGACCACCGTCTACCGGTACGGGATAGATCAGTCGATCGAAGGGCGAGCGCCCGCTTAGCGAGAAATAACAGCCTCTCGCAAAAAACTGGCGCGGCGCGCCGCTAGCCGGGAGCCCCTGGATTCGCCGAGCGAAGGCCGGCGCGCCGTGTCCGGCCGCGTTCACGACAATTTGCGCGTGCAGATCAAGACGCGCGCCGGATTCGTCGGCGGTTTCAATGACAATTCCATCCGATTGCGGCCGGGCCGCCTGCGCAGTTGTGCGAAATGCGACGAGCGCGCCCTTGTCCTCCGCATCTCCCTGCAGCGCCAACATATAGGCGTGACTGTCAATGATGCCGGTCGACGGCGAATGGATGGCTTCGACGCACGCGAGCGCCGGCTCCAGGCCGCGCGCTTCGACGCCCGACAAGCGACGAAGGTCTGCGACGCCGCAGGCAGCTGCGCCTGCCTGGATAGCGGCGAGCTTCTCCTCCTGTCCGGGTTCGGTTGCGACGATCAATTTGCCGAGGCGTCTGTACGGCACGGCGCGCGCGTCGCAATAGGCGTACAGCCGGGCGCGGCCTTCGACGCAGAGCCGCGCCTTGAGACTTCCCGGCGGATAATAAATTCCAGCGTGGACGACCTCCGAATTGCGCGAACTCGTCTCGGTCCCGATCGCGCCCGCAGATTCGAGCACCAGAACCTCGCGCCCGGCGCGCGCCAGCGCCCTGGCGACGGCAAGGCCGACCACCCCGGCGCCAATGACCACCGCGTCGAGCCGTTCCATTTTCTCTCCTGTCCCGCCTTCGCCAAATCTAGCCTACCGAGCCGGCAATGGCAGTCGAATCAGACTTTTGGTCGGACGGCCTTGCGCGATGCGGCGACCTGCTATAATCGCCGGCCCCTGTGGAGGGGTGGCCGAGTGGTTGAAGGCGCACGCCTGGAAAGTGTGTATACGGGAAACCGTATCGCGGGTTCGAATCCCGCTCCCTCCGCCATACAGCCTCGTTCGATCGATTTCGCCAACGCGGGCGCGGCGCATTTCCCGCAACAGATTCAATAGTTCGCATCGGACCCAGCGCGGCGCGCATCCGATGGTCGAAGCGTCAGCGACTTGCCCGTGCATTGCATGTGATGGTAGCTGGTCGGTGGCCGTGCGCAAAACAAGACGCGACGGGCCGCTGTAGCGAACCGGAGCACAAGGGTCTGCGATGACAATCACACGTATCGGCGCCGGTCCGCGCATGAGTCAGGCTGTCGTCCACGGCTCGACCGTCTATCTGGCGGGACAGGTCGCCAACAAGACCGCTGGTCAATCGGTGGAAGCGCAGACTCGCGAGGTCCTCGAGACGATAGACTCGCTGCTTGCGCAAGCCGGCTCCGACAAGACAAAGATTCTGTCCGCAACGATCTATCTGGTCGATATGGCGACCTTCCCCGAGATGAACAAAGTGTGGGACGGCTGGGTTCCGCAGGGCCACACGCCGGCGCGCGCTACCGTTGAGGCGCGCCTCGCGGCGCCGCCCTATAAGGTCGAAATCGCGGTCATCGCCGCGAAATAATTCGGCTCATTCGCCGTCCGACGCAGGCATCCCGTTCAGAATGTTGTCCTCGTCCCAGGCGTAAGCGAATGTCTCGAAACGCATTGCCCGGGCATCGAACAACAACAGGCGCCCGACAAGTCCTTCGCCGAAACCTAGGATCTCGCGAATCACTTCGAGCGCCATCATGCTGCCGACAATCCCGGTCAACGCGCCGAGCACGCCGGCTTCCTCGCAGGTCGGAACCGTTCCGGCGGCTGGTGGCTCCGGAAAAAGGCAACGGTAGGTCGGATTAGGGGCGCCGTTACTGGATTTTTCGAATGGCCTGAGCGTGGTCAGCGACGCGTCGAATGGACCGACGGCCGCAGTCACGAGCGGTCTGCGCTCATAGAAGCACGCGTCGGAAACGATATAACGCGTCGCGAAATTGTCAGACCCGTCCGCGACGATTTCATAGTCGCGGACAAGCGTCCGGACGTTGTCTACCGTCACGCGGACTCCATGGCGTTCAATTCGCACATGCGGGTTAAGTCGCGCGACCGCATCAGCGGCGCTGTCGACCTTCAGGCGTCCGATATCCGATTGCCCATGCAAGACCTGCCGCTGCAGATTGGAGAGCGACACGACATCGTCATCCACAACGCCGATGGCTCCGACCCCCGCAGCGGCGAGATACTGGACGAGCGGCGCGCCGAGACCGCCAGCGCCTATGACCAGCACGCGCGCATTCTTCAGCTTGAGCTGCCCAGGACCGCCGACGTCGCGCAGGACGATATGACGGGCGTATCGTTCGATCTCGTCGGGTTGAAGCGTCATCGTCCGGTCTTACGCGTGCGCGACCGCCCAATCCAGCGCCGCTTCGAGTCTGTCGTCGCCCCAGAACAATTCGCCGTCTCCGGTCACAAAGGACGGCGCGCCGAATATGCCGAGCTTTCGCGCAGCCGCCACGCTTTCCTTTAGCGCATCCTTCACCTCCGCAGAACCGGCGCGCGACAACGCCGCAGGCGGCAGGGCGCAGGCATCGAGGATGCCGGCCACGCGATCCGGACCGTCGATCGACAGTCCCTCTACAAACTGCGCGCGGTAGACTTGCCGACTGAATCGCGCCCGTTCTTCCCCCTCCAGCGCAGTCGCCACGCGAGCGGCGAGGAGCGAGTTCTGCGGAAACGGATCGGGGCGGCGAAAGGCTAGGCCCCGCGCCAGGCAGATCCTTTCGAGATCTCGCCACATGTAGCGGCCTTTGGCGGGATAAAGATTGAATGGCGACGTCGTCCAGCCCTGATCGCCGAAAATCGGGCCGAGCAGAAAAGGTCGCCACCTAACCGCGACGTTGCGGGCGGCCGCGCATTCCTCGATACGCATTGCCGCCGGATAGGAATATGTGCTGGCAAACTCGTACCAGAAGTCGATGGCGGCCATCTTAATCTCCAAACGGCGCCAATCGTAGCCACAGCAACGGTCGGCACAAAGGCGCGCCGGGGGAAGACGGGCGAATTGAGTTCCATTTGCCGGCGCGTTCGGCTAAAAGCCTGCCGCAATGCAACATCGCGCGGCGCCGTTCCGCGCTGAGCCCCAGATTTCAGGCCCGATCATGAAACTCCGCAACATCGCGATCATCGCGCACGTCGACCATGGCAAAACAACGCTGGTCGACCGACTTCTCCAGCAATCCGGAGCCTTTCGCGAAAATCAAAGGGTCGCGGAACGCGTGATGGATTCCAACGATCTCGAAAAGGAACGGGGAATCACAATCCTTGCCAAGGCGACCTCGGTCGTCTGGAAGGATACCCGCGTCAACATCGTCGACACGCCCGGCCATGCGGATTTCGGCGGCGAGGTCGAGCGTATCCTCTCGATGGTCGATGGCGCCATCGTTCTCGTCGACGCTGCAGAAGGTCCGATGCCACAGACGAAATTCGTCGTCGGCAAGGCGCTCAAGATTGGCCTGAAGCCGATCGTCTGCATCAACAAGGTGGACAAGCCGGACGCGCGCGCCAACGAAGTGATCAATGAAGTGTTCGACCTGTTCGCCGCACTCGACGCGACCGACGACCAGCTCGATTTTCCCATCATTTACGGGTCAGCGAAGCAAGGCTGGATGGCGGACAGTCCGGATGGGCCGCAGGATCAGGGCATGGCGCCGCTTTTCGATCTCGTCGTGAAGCATGTGCACGAGCCTGTGGTCGAGGAGGGCGGCTTCCGCATGCTCGGCACCTTGCTCGAAGCAAATCCCTATCTCGGCCGCATCATTACCGGCCGTGTCTTTGCAGGCTCCGTCAAGCCAAACCAGCCGGTGAAGGTGCTCGACCGCAAAGGCAATGTCGTAGAACAGGGCCGCGTCTCTAAAATTCTCGCGTTCCGTGGGATCGAGCGTCAGCCGATCGACGAAGCCGAGGCGGGCGACATCGTCGCAATCGCCGGCCTGGAAAAATTCAACGTCGCCGATACGCTTTGCGCGCTGGAAGTGGCCGAGCCGCTGCAAGCGCAGCCGATCGACCCGCCGACCTTGTCGATGACGTTCGGCGTGAACGATTCACCGCTCGCCGGCACGGAAGGCGACAAGGTCACCAGCCGGGTCATTCGAGACCGTTTGTTCAAGGAGGCCGAGGGCAATGTCGCGCTGCGCGTCGAGTCGGCGCCTAACTCGGATTCTTACGTCGTATCAGGGCGCGGCGAATTGCAGCTGGCAATCCTGATCGAAACGATGCGTCGCGAAGGATTTGAATTGTCCATCTCGCGCCCGAAAGTCGTCTTCCAACGTGGCGAAGCCGGCGAAATGCTCGAGCCAATCGAAGAGGTCGTCATCGACGTCGACGAGGAACATTCGGGCGTCGTCGTCCAGAAGATGGCGGAACGCAAGGGCGAGATGGTCGAGATGCGCCCGTCGGGCGGCAACCGGCTCCGGCTCGTATTTTACGCGCCAACGCGCGGGCTTATCGGATATCAGGGCGAACTGCTCACCGATACGCGCGGCACGGCGATCATGAATCGGCTGTTCCACGAATATGCGCAGTACAAGGGCGACATTCAGGGCCGACGCAACGGCGTCTTGATCTCGAACGATCAAGGCGAAGCGGTCGCCTACGCGATGTGGAAGCTGGAGGACCGCGGGCCGATGATGATCGAGCCGGGTTGGAAAGTCTATCGCGGCATGATCGTCGGCGAACACACGCGCGACAACGACCTCGAGATCAACGTGCTCAAGGGCAAGCAACTCACCAACATCCGTACGCAGAGCAAGGATGAGGCCGTGCGCCTGACGCCGCCGATCAGAATGACGCTGGAGAAGGCGCTCGCCTACATCGAGGACGACGAGCGCGTCGAGGTGACCCCGAAGTCGATTCGGCTTCGTAAGGTCCATCTCGATCCCAACGATCGCAAGCGCGCCGAGCGCGCGAAGGAAGCCGTCGCGTAAGGAATAGACGTCGAGGGCTGCGACAGCGCGCCAATTGTCATCCCGCCGCGTAGGCCTCATTGTCGCGGGATGACAGACCTTTCCATCGTCGATCTCGGCCGCAATGCGCGGCGATTGCGCGTCGACACGCTGGTGCGGCTTCGCTGGCTCGCCGTCGCAGGGCAATCCTGCGCGCTGCTCGTCGTCCATTTCGTTCTCGGATACGGCTTTCCTCTTGTCCCTTGCTTTCTGGCGATCGCCGCTTCCGCGGCCCTCAATATCGGCCTGCGGCTAAAATTCGCGCGCAACGACCGTCTCGACGAAGGGCCCGCCACCGCCCTTCTCACTTTTGATTTGCTGCAGCTCGCCGCGCTGCTCTATCTCACCGGCGGAATCGAAAATCCTTTCGTCACGCTGGCTCTTGCTCCAGTCGTGATCTCGGCCGTGTCCCTGCCTCGCGGGCCGGCCGCCTATCTCGTCCTGCTCATGATCGCGCTCGCCGCGGCGCTCGCCTTTGCGCATCTCCCTTTACCGTGGAAGACCGGAACGGATTTCAGTCTCCCGTCCCTCTATCGCGCGGGAATTTGGGTCGCGCTCGGCCTCACCGGGGGATTTGTGGCGCTCTACGCGAGCCGAGTGGCCGACGAGGCGCGGCGATTGTCCGATGCGCTTGCGGCGACTGAGCTCGTTCTTGCTCGCGAGCAGCACCTCAGTCAGCTCGACGGCCTTGCCGCTGCCGCCGCGCACGAACTCGGAACGCCGCTGGCCACGATCGGGCTGATCGCAAAGGAATGGCAAAAGGCGCCGACCGCCGCACCGGCCGCCGACGATATCGAACTGCTTTCGCAGCAGGTCCGGAGGTGTCGCGACATACTCGGGAAATTGACCTCGCTCGGTAATGACACGGGCAGCCTGCTGACCCGCATGACCCTGCCCGTGCTCGTCGAAGAGGTCATCGAACCGCACAGGAATTTCGGCGTCGTACTTTCGGCTTCGGCCGACGGGCCGACGCCAGCCCCGGTCTGCGCACGAAGTCCCGGCGTGCTCTACGGGCTCGGCAATTTCGTTGAGAACGCGGTGGATTTCGCGCGATCCAGAGTAGACATCGAAGCCCGATGGACCGAGGCGAAGGTATCGGTCCTAATTCGGGACGACGGCCCGGGGTTTGCGCCGGAGATCCTGACTCAGCTCGGTGAACCCTATGTAACGACACGGGCGGCCGACCGGCGCGCCAAGATTGACGAGTCCTCCGGGCTTGGGCTCGGGCTTTTCATCGCCAAGACCTTGCTGGAACGTTCCGGCGCGGCTGTGCGGATTGGCAATCGCAGTGATGCGTCCGGCGCCAGAATCGCGATCGAATGGCCGCGCGCGGCCTTCGAACGGAAAGACGAAGCGGTTGCGACCCCTTGACGCGCTCGCGCCAAAGCCGGATAGAGCGGCCATGACGACCGACGGCTCCGTCCCGGACCCGCACGCCGCGGAAAAAACTTCGACCGGCGAAGACCGCAGTCTGCTGATCGTGGACGATGATTCCGCTTTCCTGGCCCGGCTCGCCCGGGCGATGGAGACACGGGGCTACAGCGTTCGGACGGCTCCCTCCGTGGCAGAGGGGCTCAAGGCGATCGAAACATTGCCTCCGGCGTTCGCGGTCATCGACATGCGGCTCGCCGACGGGAACGGGCTCGACATTATCTCGGAACTCAAGGCGCGGAGACCGGGCGCGCGCGGGGTCATCCTGACGGGATATGGGAATATCGCGACCGCTGTGACCGCCGTTAAGCTTGGCGCGTTCGATTACCTGGCCAAACCAGCGGATGCCGACGAGATCGACGGCGCGCTGCGATCGATAGCGCCAGACCATGCGGATCTGCCCGAAAATCCAATGTCGGCGGACCGTGTCCGCTGGGAACACATTCAGCGGATTTACGAGCTCTGCGGCCGCAACGTGTCCGAGACGGCCCGTCGGCTCAGCATGCACCGACGGACGCTTCAGCGCATTCTGGCGAAGCGCGCGCCACGCTGATCAAGCAGTTGGATCACGCCAACGCGGATCCTGCAAAGCATGTAGACGATCGGCGGACAGCCTGGCGAATCGAAGCAGCATGGACTTGCGTCGCGCCGCCGCAAGACGCGCCTCCGGCGCCGGCCGGACGAGTTGGGCGCCGAAATCATCGGCCAGGATCAGACCGACGTCGGCCGGGATCAGGCCCATGGGCGTTTGCGCGTCAATCGCGAAATAAAATTGATCGCAGAACTCGAGGTAGTTCCGCCATTTTCGGTCAGATCGAAAGTCAGCTCGGCAGGATTTGATCTCAACGATCGCAATGAATCCATCCGGCTGGAGCGCGACGATATCGGCGCGGCGTCCGTCGGGCAAACTCATTTCCTCGACCGTCGAATGGCCGGCGGACGCAAGCATGCGACGCACCCCCCGCGCGATCCGCCGCGCCGCCGAGGCGCCATCCCGGGGGCTTGCAGGGATCGAATCTCGCTGACCAATCGACATGCGTTCGAGGCTGCATAATATCGGCTCATGAGAGATTCGCCACCGCAATCGCCGCGCCGCCCCGCCATCCTCTTGCGCCTTGCAAAAGCGGCGCTTCTGGTCGCGCTGTATGCGTTGTCCGGACCCGCGACAGCGGCGGATCGGGTCGTCAATGTCGCGAATTGGAGCGACTACATCGATCAAAAAACGCTCGAAGATTTTACGCGCGAGACCGGTATACGCGTCATTTACGACACATACGATTCTAACGAAATCCTCGAGACGCGCCTGCTCGCAGGCGGCACCGGCTATGACGTCGTCGTTCCTTCCGCGACTTTTCTGCAAAGACAGATCGCAGCCGGCGTGTATCAAAAACTCGACAAGTCGCTTTTGCCGAATCTCAAGGGCCTGTCGCCGGACATCGCCTCACGTCTCGGCGCCTACGATCCCGGCAATCAATACGCCGTCGACTACATGTGGTTCACGACAGGCATCGCCTACAATACAAAAAAGGTGCGCGATCGCCTCGGCGAAGTTCCGCTCGATACGTGGGACATCGTGTTCAAGCCCGAGAACATGCGCAAGCTCGCCGACTGCGGCGTTTACTTTCTGGACAGCCCAGAGGACATCCTCTCGATCGCTGCGAAATATCTGGGAATGGCGCCGGATCTGAAGGACGCCGCCTCCATTGCGCGCGCGGCGGCGCTTGTTTCGGGCGTACGCCGCTACATCAAGAAATTTCACTCGTCGGAATACATCAATGCGCTTGCGAACGGCGACATCTGCGTGGCCGTCGGTTGGGCCGGCGACAGCTTCCAGGCACAGAACCGAGCGCGCGAAGCAGGCGCCGGGGTCGAGATCGGCTACGTGATTCCACGAGAAGGCACGCTGATGTCGCTCGACACGCTGGCTATTCCGAAGGACGCAAAACATGTCGTAGAAGCGCATCGATTCATCGACTACCTGCTGCGGCCTGAAATCGCCGCGCGCAATACCGAGATCACCAACTTTGCCAACCCGGTGACGATTTCAAAAGAAAAACTGCCGGAATCGATTCTGAACAACAAGGGCATCTACCCGGACGAAGCCACTATGCGTCGCCTCTTCACTGTCAGCGCGAAAGATCCCGAAGTTCAGAAAATCATCACGCGCGAATGGTCGCGCGTAAAACTAGGGCGCTAGGCCTTACAGCTTGCGAAGGGCGACGCGTTCGATCTTGTGCGTCTCGCCTTTCGTGAGAACAAGACTCGCGCGCGCGCGCGTCGGGAAAATGTTCTCGTGGAGATTACGCAGGTTGATGCGCGACCAGATGGAGCGCGCGACCGACATGGCCTCGGTGTCGCTGAGATCGGCATATTTGCGGAAATAGGATTTCGGATCGCGAAAAGCGGTCTGGCGCAACCGCATGAAACGATCGATGTACCAGCGCTCGAGCACGGGGTCTTCCGCGTGGAGATATACCGAAAAGTCGAAAAAGTCCGAAACGAAGGGCACCTCGCTGGCGTCGCGCGAGAGCCGGCTGGGCTGCAGCACATTTACGCCTTCGAAGATCAAAATGTCCGGTCGATCGACGACGACGGATTCATCGGGGATCACATCATAAGTCAGATGCGAGTACACAGGCGCCTCGACCCGAGGCTGTCCGGCCTTCACGTCGGATAGAAATCGTATCAGCGAGTTATGGTCGTAACTCTCCGGAAAGCCCTTTTTCTCCATCAAGCCGTCGCGCTCCAGCACCGCGTTGGGATAGAGAAAGCCATCGGTCGTAACCAGTTGCACCTTCGGCGTATTTGGCCAGCGCGAGAGAAGAGCCTGAAGGACACGCGCCGTCGTCGATTTGCCGACGGCGACGGAACCAGCGACGCCGATAATGTAGGGAACCTTGCCGTCCTCTGCTCCCAAAAAGCGCTGCGTCGCCTTGAAGAGGCCCTGCGTCGCCGCGACGTAGAGCGCAAGCAAGCGAGACAGCGGAAGATAGATCGCGATGACCTCTTCGACCGAAATCGGATCATTGATCGATTGCAGCTTGGTCAGATCGTCGATCGTCAGCGTAAGAGGCGTGTCGGCGCGCAGCGCCGCCCATTCGCCGCGGGTGAAATGACGGTAGGGTGAGATATTGTCGCTGGAGCGCCCGAGCGAAACCCTCTGGTCCATGTCGTCCCGCACCTTTACGCCTACGCGCCGTCCTTGCGTGCGGCCTTTTCCTGCAAGCCGGACTGACGCGTTCGACGCTGAAGTTCGGCGAGCACAGATTCGAACGCTATCCCGCGCGACTTCAGCATGACCATCAGATGGTAGACCAAATCCGCGCTTTCCGAAACGACTTCCGCATCGCTCCCCGAACACGCCGCGATGACAGCTTCGATCGCTTCCTCGCCGAGCTTCTTGGAGACACGGGCCGGTCCCCCATCGAGAAGTTTACGCGTGTAGGATGACCCGGCGTCGCTCGAAGCGCGGGCAGTGATGATATCGGCTAACTGTTCGAGTGTGAACGAATCCGACGCGGAAGCGTCGAGCCTCATCGGGAGTCCGGCCTGCGACATGTAGTCCTTCGCCTCGCGGATCGTGAAAGTTCCAAAGTGGAATATGGACGCGGCGAGCACAGCCGATGCGTGGCCGTCCCGAACGCCGGCCACGAGATGCTCGAGCTCGCCAACGCCGCCGGAGGCGATTACCGGCACTGGCGCCGCATCGGCGATACTGCGGGTGAGTTCGATATCAAATCCGCGCTTGGTTCCGTCGCGATCCATCGACGTCAAAAGCAACTCGCCGGCCCCCAGTGCAACGACTTCACGCGCGAAACCGATAGCATCAATCCCGGTGGATTTTCGGCCGCCGTGCGTGAAAATCTCCCAATGATCGCCGACGCGCTTGGCGTCGATGGCGACCACGATGCATTGGCTGCCGAACTTTTCTGCTGCTTCGCGCACGAAATCGCGATTGGCGACCGCGGCCGAATTGATCGAAACCTTGTCTGCTCCGGCCAGCAGGAGCTTCCTGATATCCTCGATCGTCCGGACGCCGCCGCCAACCGTCAGGGGCATGAAGCATGCCTCGGCCGTGCGCTGGACGACGTCGAACAGGATGCCTCGGTTCTCATGCGTCGCGGTGATGTCCAAGAAGCATAGTTCGTCGGCCCCGGCCGCGTCGTAGGCGATCGCGCATTCGACGGGATCGCCGGCGTCGCGCAGATCGACGAAATTGACGCCCTTGACCACGCGTCCGTCCTTGACGTCGAGACAGGGAATGAGGCGCTTCTTAAGCACGGAGCGCCTCTCGAGCATCGCGAATCAGAGACAGAGCGTCCTCGCCGCGAAGACGCCCGTCGTAGAGCGCCCGTCCCGAAATTGCTCCGGCGAGCCTGGCGCAATCCGGCTGCAACAGCCTTCTGACATCGTCGAGCGAGGCGAGGCCGCCGGACGCGATGACCGGAATGTTGACCGCCTCGGCGAGCGCGAGCGTCGCATCGATATTGAGCCCGAGCATGACGCCGTCGCGCATGATATCGGTGTAGATGATCGCGGATACGCCGGCGTCCTCGAAGCGCTTGCCGATTTCGGCCGCCGTCATAGTCGAGACACGCGCCCAGCCTTCGATCGCAACCAATCCTTCACGTGCGTCGATCCCGACGGCGACGCGGCCAGGATGGATGCGCGCCGCCTCCCGCACGAGGCTCGGATCGCGAACCGCCGCCGTTCCAATGATGACGCGGCTGACGCCTTTCGAAAGCCAACCCTCGATCGTGCGCAAATCCCGAATGCCGCCGCCGAGCTGAACAGGGATCTTGAGACGCGCGAGCATGCCTTCGACAGCCTGCGCGTTCATCGGCTTTCCGGCGAACGCGCCATCGAGGTCGACGACGTGCAGGTACTCGAAGCCGGTTTGCTCGAACTCGACCGCCTGCGCGACGGGATCGACGTTGAACACCGTCGCCTTGTCCATGTCTCCATGTACGAGACGGACGCATTCGCCGTTCTTGAGATCGATGGCCGGGAACAGGATCATGGGCGCCACCGCAAGAAATTGCCGATCAGCCGCAGCCCGAGCGTCTGGCTCTTTTCGGGGTGAAACTGAGTACCGGCTATGTTGTCGCGTCCGACCATGGCCGTCAGCGCGCCGCCATATTCGACTTCTGCGATAACAGCGGTCGGATCCTTTGTGCGAAAATGATAGGAGTGGACGAAATAGGCATGCAGACCCGTCTCGCCCATCGGCAGATCTTTCAGCAGCGGGTGTGGCCGGCGTGCAGTCAGCGTGTTCCAGCCCATGTGCGGCACCTTGAGCGCGGGGTCTGCCGGCTCGACGCGAACGACGTCGCCGTCGATCCAGTCGAGACCTTCGACGGTCTCGTATTCGAGCCCGCGCGTTGCGAGAAGTTGCATGCCGACGCAGATGCCGAGGAACGGGCGGGCGCGCTGGCGCGCCGCCTCGTCGAGCGCTTCGACCATACCCTCGACAGCCGCCAGTCCACTTCGACAATCTGCGAAGGCGCCGACGCCGGGCAGAACGATCCGGTCCGCCTTGCGCACGATGTCCGGATCCGCCGTCACCGTGATATCGGACGCGGAAGCGCCGGTCTCACGCGCCGCGCGCTCGAACGCCTTGCGGGCGGAGTGCAGATTGCCCGACCCATAATCGACGATCGCGACGGTCACGATTGGACCCTTGCCGACGCGGCGTTAGCCTGAGCCAGCGCCTCGATCTCGTCACTTCCGGCGACGACGCCCGAAATCGCTCGCCCCCGACGCGAAATCGCCCGACGCTCCCATTCGTTTCCATCGAATCCGAGGAGCGCGCCGACGATCGCGAGGGCTACGACGGCGGCGCCGAGGCCAAGCAGGCCCGCGCGAGCGCTTATCACGATCGTCGCATCGACGATCAGGAACAGCGCCGCGAGCAACCAAAGCTTTTTCGCGGCAAGCCAGAGCGGCCCGAAAGCGAACGCAGCCCAGCTGAAACGGTAAGGAATCAGCGCCGGAGCGACGCCTTGTCCCTCATGTACGGTAAATACGGTCACGAACGGCTCGATTTCTCACAAAACCCCTTTGGTCGACGGAACGACGCCGCCCTGGCGTGGATCCTGCTCGACCGCCTGACGCAAGGCGCGGGCCAGCGCCTTGAAACAGGATTCGGCTATATGGTGGCTGTTGGCGCCCCTGATGTTGTCGACGTGGAGGGTCGCGCCGCTGTTTCCTGCGAACGCCTGGAAAAACTCCCGGACGAGCTCCGTGTCGAATGTTCCGATCTTCGGGGTCGGAAATGCCGCCTCGAACACCAGGAAGGGCCGGCCAGACAGGTCGATAGCGGCTCTGGACAGGGCCTCATCCATCGGCACGTAGGCCGAAGCGTACCGGCGAATCCCGGATCGATCGCCGAGCGCCTGCCGCACGGCTTGTCCGAGTACGATCCCCACGTCTTCGACGGTGTGGTGATCATCGATGTGCAGATCGCCCTTCGCCGCGATCTCCAGATCGATGAGCGCGTGACGGGCGATCTGGTCCAGCATGTGGTCGAAAAAGCCGATTCCCGTCGAAATCGACGATTTGCCGGTCCCGTCCAGACAAACGGACACGGAAATATCCGTTTCCTTCGTCTTCCGCTGGATCGTCGCCCGGCGCATGTCCATATCCCCGCGAGGTTTGAGGCGCGCACCTTCTATCTGCATTTTCACGGTTTTGCCATGACCGCGTCGCACATGCGTCCCATGCGGCGCTTGCCCCGGCCTCAGACCGCAGATAGAGGGCTTGCGGCCATCCTGGCCCGGGAAATTCTGGATGAACGTCGATCAGCAGCGCTGGCATGCCACAACCATCGTGATGGTCCGGAAAGGCGGCCGTGTCACGATCGCCGGAGACGGCCAGGTCTCGCTCGGTCAGACGGTCGTGAAGGGCAACGCCCGCAAGGTGCGACGGCTCGGCAAAGGCGCAGTCATTTCGGGATTCGCCGGCGCGACGGCGGACGCCTTCACCCTGTTCGAGCGGCTCGAGGCGAAACTCGACCAATTTTCGGGCCAGCTGACGCGGGCGACGATCGAGATGGCGAAGGACTGGCGAACCGATCGTTATCTGCGGCGTCTGGAGGCGATGATGCTGGTGGCGGACGCGTCGTCGTCATTTCTGTTGTCAGGAACGGGCGACGTGCTCGAACCCGAGCAGTCCCCGCACGGATCGGTCATGGCGATCGGTTCCGGAGGCAATTATGCGCTCGCGGCCGCGCGCGCCCTGCTCGACGGATCCGGGGACGCCGAGACGATCGCTCGCCGCTCTCTGGAGATCGCAGCGGAAATCTGCGTCTACACAAACACCAACATCGTGATCGAATCCGTGGATTCGGCCTGAAGGACTGTTCGATGACTGACTTTTCGCCGCGCGAGATCGTTTCCGAGCTCGACCGTTACATTGTGGGGCAGGGCGAGGCGAAGCGCGCCGTCGCCATCGCGCTTCGCAACCGGTGGCGGCGCGCCCAGCTCCAAGGCGCGATGCGCGAGGAAGTGTTGCCGAAGAACATTCTGATGATAGGCCCGACCGGTTGCGGCAAGACCGAAATCGCGCGTCGCCTCGCACGCCTTGCGCAGGCCCCGTTTTTGAAGGTGGAGGCGACCAAGTTCACGGAGGTCGGCTATGTCGGCCGCGACGTCGAGCAGATCGTACGCGATCTCGTGGAGGTCGCGATTGCGCTTTGCAAGGACAAGCAACGAGCCGCCGTCGTGTCCAAAGCCGAGGCGGCCGCCGAAGAGCGCATGCTTTCGGCGCTCGTCGGCGCCAATGCTTCACAGTCAACGCGCGAGTCCTTTCGCCGCATGCTGCGCGCCGGCGAACTCGAAGACAAGGATGTCGAGATCGAGACGAATGCTTCAGGCGCCGCAACGCCGTTTCTCGAGTTGCCGAACATGCCCGGCGCGATCGGCGCTATTTCGCTCGGCGACTTGTTCGGGAAGAACGCGGGCAAGCCGACGAGGCGACGCCTCAAAGTGCGCGACGCGCGCGAGCCATTGATCGCCGACGAGGCCGACAAGCTCGTCGACAAGGATCAGATCGTGCAGGAAGCGATCCGTGAAACCGAGAACAATGGCATCGTCTTCCTCGACGAGGTCGACAAAATCTGCGCGCGCGAAGGACGCGGCGGTGATGTTTCGCGCGAAGGCGTGCAACGCGATCTGCTGCCTTTGATCGAAGGCACAACGGTCGCGACGAAACACGGTGCGGTACGAACCGATCATATCCTTTTCGTCGCCTCGGGCGCCTTTCATGTCTCGAAGCCCTCGGACCTCTTGCCAGAATTGCAGGGCAGGTTGCCGATTCGGGTCGAACTTGCGCCGTTGACCGAAGACGACTTCAATAGAATTCTCACCGACACCGAGGCGAGCCTGCCCAAGCAATACAAGGCTTTGCTTGCGACCGAAGGCGTCGACCTCGACTTCAAGCCCGATGGCGTCGCCGCAATAGCGCGCTATGCAGCGCAAATTAACGCGTCGGTCGAGAACATCGGCGCCCGTCGTCTGCAGACCGTGATGGAACGGATTCTCGAGGAGGTGAGCTTCAGCGCGCCGGATCGTGCGGGCGAGACGATCGTTATCGATGCGGCCTATGTCGACAGGAGCATCGGCGAGCTCGCCCGCAACGTCGATCTGAGCCGATTCATTCTGTAGAGCCGTTCCGTTCAACCGATCCGCAAGAAGCGGCCCGTGTCAGCCTTCATCCGGAGTTTTCGATGTCCAACTTTCCGCAGCTCGTGTTTTCCGGCGTGCAGCCGACCGGAAATTTCCATCTCGGAAATTATCTCGGCGCGCTCGTGAAATTCGTGGAAATGCAAAACAATTATGATTGCATCTATTGCGTCGTCGACATGCACGCGATCACGGTCGCCCAAGATCCGCTCGAACTCTCGAAACATATCCGCGAGGTAACCGCGGCCTTTCTCGCATCGGGCATCGATCCGAAGAAGCATATCGTCTTCAATCAGAGTCAGGTGCCGGAACATGCCGAGCTCGCATGGGTGTTCAATTGCATTGCGCGGCTCGGCTGGCTCAATCGCATGACTCAGTTCAAGGAAAAAGCAGGCAAGGACCGCGAGAACGCGTCCGTTGGCCTCTATGCCTATCCGAACCTCATGGCCGCCGACATTCTGATCTATCGCGCCACCCATGTGCCGGTCGGGGAGGACCAGAAGCAGCATCTCGAACTCGCTCGCGACATCGCCCAGAAATTTAACAATGATCTGGCGGACTCGATCGAGCGAAACGGCTTTGGGGGCGGCTTCTTCCCGTTACCCGAGCCCGTGATTCAGGGGCCGGCGACCCGCGTCATGAGCCTGCGCGACGGCTCGAAGAAGATGTCCAAATCAGACCCTTCCGAATATTCACGCATCAACCTGACCGACGACGCGGATCAGATCGCGCAGAAAATCCGCAAGGCGAAAACAGATCCGGATGCACTGCCGAGCGAAGCCGCTGGGCTCGCCGGACGGCCGGAGGCCGATAATCTCGTGGGGATATTCGCGGCGCTTCAGGGCGTCGCAAAGGAGGACGTCTTGCGTGAGTTCGGCGGACAGAACTTCTCCAGCTTCAAATCCGCTTTGGTCGACCTCGCCGTCGCGAAGCTCGGCCCCGTCGGCGCGGAAATGAAACGCCTTCAGGCCGATACGGGCCATATCGACGGCGTCCTGCGCGATGGCGCGGCGCGGGCGAGCGCGATCGCAAGAAAGAACATGACGGCGGTGAAGGACATCGTCGGTTTCGTGCGATGAACCTCTCAAATGCGCAGCTCGACGTTCGAAACCGCGCCTCGACCGAGATTTGTTGAATTTCACGCGCGATTTCATACGTTAGAGTTTGAATCGCAGCCGCTCCAATCGAAAGGCGCGCAAGATGTTTATTCAGACCGAGCCAACGCCTAATCCGTCCACCCTGAAGTTCCTGCCGGGTCGGGAAGTGGCGGGCAGCCGGGTCGCCGAATATCGTTCGGCGAGTGAAGCTGAAGCTTCGCCGCTCGCGGCGGCGCTCTTCTCGGTGGACGGGGTCTCTCAGGTGTTTCTCGGCAACGATTTCGTTTCGGTGACGAAGGGCGGCGGCGAGTGGCAGCACCTGAAGCCGAGCATCCTCGGCGTCATCATGGAGCATTTTATCTCCGGCGCTCCGGTTTTCGCGGGCGCGGAAGCGGAATCCGAGGCCGAGGACGAATTCTTCGATGCGACGGATTCCGATACCGTGGATCAGATCAAGGAATTGATCGAGACACGGGTGCGGCCAGCGGTAGCTGGCGACGGCGGTGACATCAGATTTCGCGGCTTCAAGGACGGCACCGTCTATCTGGCCATGAAAGGCGCCTGCTCGGGTTGCCCCTCCTCGACGGCGACGCTGAAGCATGGCATCCAGAACCTCTTGAAACATTTCGTTCCGGAGGTTCAGGCGGTCGAGCAGATCTGACGGGCGCGGCCCGCTGCCGACCGTTGACACAAAATGAGAATTCTCGCGCTCGACACCGCTCTGGCGGCCGCATCGGCTTGCGTCTTTGACGGCGCGAGCGGGGAGATGCTCGCCAGCGAGACCTTGCCGATGAACCGCGGGCAAGATCAGGCGATCTTGCCGCTGATCGACAGGGTAGTCCGCGCGAGCGGCCAGGGCTCGTCGACCCTGGACCGCGTGGCTGTGACGGTGGGACCGGGTTCATTTACGGGTATCCGGATCGGAATATCGGCCGCACGAGCGATCGGGCTGGCGCTCGACGCGCCTGTCGTGGGCGTTTCGACGCTCGCGGCCTATGCCGCGCCACTGGTCCTGGAAAAATCAGAAGGCGTCGTCGCAGCCGGAATCGACGCGCGACACGGCCGCGTCTTCGTGGCTGCCTTCGCGAGTGGCCAGCCTGTCGTTGCCCCCCGTTGCTGCGCCCCGCGCGAAGCCGTACGAGCTATGGGCGCGGGTCCGCTCTGGCTCACCGGGCCAGCTTCGCCAGTACTTGGTCTCGAGGCGCTGGCCATGGGGCTCGAAGCCGAAATCGTCGGGAATCCAAGTTATCCGGACATTGTCTATGTGGCCCGGCTGGGTATCGCCGCCGATCCGCAGATCGCTCTCGCGCGTCCCTCGTATCTCCGATCGCCAGACGTCAAGCCCCCGCCTGCGCCGGTTCCGGGTGGCCGCTGAGCCGTGCAGTTCTTTCGCCAACCCGTTTTTCAATGCTCTTCGATCGCGATGCGGGATGCGGTCGCCTGCGCGTCCATGCACGCCTCATCCTTTGCGAAACCGTGGCCTGCTCTAGAATTCGAACGCTTGCTGGCGAGCGCCCCTGTCGCGGGGGACGGCCTTTGGAAGCGTGATATCTTGACGGGCTTCATTCTTTCCCGTCACGCGGCCGGAGAAGGCGAAATCCTGACGATCGCCGTCGATCCGGCAAATCGCGGACGGGGCGCGGCCGGAGCGCTGCTGCGTCATCATATGTCGCGACTGGCCGGTCTCGGCATTGCAGAGCTGTTTCTCGAAGTCGACGAGGCCAACACGGCAGCGCTGTCGCTCTACAAACGGCACGGCTTCGGCAAGGTGGCAGAGCGGTCGGGATATTACACGCTTCCGGACGGTCGCCGCGCGACGGCGCTCGTGATGCGCTGTGCGCTCTGATCTTGGTAATGTAACTGTCAAGTTCAGCGGCGAACTAGGTCCGATGGCCTACCTGCGATTCGCGGCTCTCCCGCTCGTTCTTGCCGCCTCCGTCTGCGCGGGCGTGGCCCTGGCGTTGGCCCCGGCGGGCCTGCGAGCGGGTGTCAGGCTTCGGCTCGCCAGCCTGCTCTGCAAGCTCGGGTGCCGTGTGCTCGGCCTGCGCGTTCGGACGCTCGGTCCAATTCCGCTCGAGCGCCCGGCGATGCTCATATCCAACCATATTTCCTGGACGGACGTCCTCGCCTTCGGGTCGGTCGCGCCCGTTTGCTTTGTCGCGCGGCACGATCTCGCCGACTGGCCGATCCTGGGCTTGTTGTCGCGGCTTTTCGGCACGATTTTCGTCGAAAGGCGAAGGTTACGGCAGATCCCGCAGGTCAATGCAGAGATGGCGGCGCGCATGGCGGCGGGCGATCTCGTCGCCCTGTTTCCCGAAGCGACGACCGGCGACGGAACCCGCCTGAAACCATTCCATGCAGTCCATTTGGCGGCCGCTCGCGATCTGTTGCGCGAACGTCCGGAGCAAAACCGCGTTCTGATCGCGCCCGCAGCCATAGTCTATGGGCGTCGCCGCGGCCTGCCGCTCGGGCGCAACGGCCGGTCCGAGGTCGCTTGGTATGGGGATTCCGACTTTGTGCCGCATCTGGTCGATCTGATTCGCGACGGCGGCGCTGAATGCACGATTTCGTTCCGTCCAACCTTTGAGTTCCGGAGCGGCGACGACCGGAAGGCTGCGACTCGCCGGGCGCGCGCGACCATATCCGGCGAGTTTTCCCGCCTTGTTTGCGGCGTCCCATCGGAAACGCCGCGTCCTTATGTTCAATCCAGCCTACAAGGCGTATAATCGTGACTTCGCCACGCGCTGCGGAAGCTGAACCGGGACGGGAATTGACACAGGGTACAGGCGGGTCTGACAAGACGGCAGGCGGTTTCGTCAAATCCTTCGGCTGCCAGATGAATGTCTACGACTCATCAC
Source organism: Hyphomicrobiales bacterium (assembly GCA_028868735.1). Lineage (GTDB taxonomy): Bacteria > Pseudomonadota > Alphaproteobacteria > Rhizobiales > Beijerinckiaceae > JAJXWB01. Next base: position 43,479 of record JAGWTW010000007.1, read on the forward strand.
GAATTTCCGGCATGCTCGGGGAAGCCGGTTATACGGCGCAGCAAGGGCCCGACGGCGCGGAAGTCATCGTTCTAAATACCTGCCACATTCGCGAAAAGGCCTCGGACAAGGTCTTTTCCGAACTCGGCCAAATCCGGGCGTTGAAGGAAGCGCGCGCAGCGCGCGGCATGTCGACTTTCGTCGGCGTCGCGGGTTGCGTCGCGCAGGCCGAAGGCGCCGAAATTCTGAAGCGCGAAAGAACGGTCGATTTCGTCGTCGGGCCGCAATCCTATCACCGCCTGCCGGAGATGCTCGCGCGCGCCCGGTTGGGCGAAAGGTCGCTGGCGATCGAGTTCGAGACGCAGGAAAAATTCGACGGGCTGCGTCAGCGGGGCGCTGCGCCCCCGCTTCGCTTGATTTCGGCCTTTCTTACGATCCAGGAGGGTTGCGACAAGTTCTGCGCTTTTTGCGTCGTGCCGTACACCCGCGGCGCCGAGGTTTCGCGCGCGCCGGAAGATATTGTGCACGAAGCGGAACAGCTCGTCGCGGCCGGTGTGAAGGATATCTCGCTGCTGGGACAGAACGTCAACGCATACCGCTGCGAGACTGGCGGAAAACGCTGGGGCCTTGCGAGTCTTTTCGAACGCCTCTCGGAGATAACGGGGCTCGAGCGTCTGCGTTACACGACCAGTCATCCGAACGACATGAGCGAGGATCTGATTGCGGCGCATCGGGACCTGCCAAAGGTGATGCCGTTCCTGCACCTGCCGGTGCAAAGCGGCTCGGACGCGATTCTGAGTGCGATGAACCGGAAGCATACGGCCGGCGCGTATTGCGGCCTGATCGAACGGGTAAGACGCGCGAGGCCGGACATCGCGCTCTCTTCCGACTTCATCGTGGGCTTTCCCGGCGAGACCGACGCCGATTTCAGGGCGACGTTGGATCTCGTGCGTGAAGTCGGCTTTGCGAGCGCATTCTCTTTCGCCTATTCGATGCGTGCGGGCACACCGGGCGCAGAGCGCAGGGATCAGGTTGCTTCGGACATCAAGAAGGCGCGACTGCTCGAATTGCAGGGGTTGCTGGAAGAGCAAAAAAAGACGTTCAACGCGTCGTTCGTCGGCCGCAACTGCGAAGTGCTGTTCGAGAGGCGAGGTCGCCACTCCGGTCAGATCGTCGGCCGGACGCCGCAAATGCTTAGCGTCCAGGTCGACGGGCCGGAAAGTCTGATCGGATCGATTCACGACGTCGTCATCGAGCGACCAGGCGCCAATTCTTTGTTCGGTCGATTGGCCAGCGAACGTCAAATCAACGAGGCCGCGAATTGAGCAGCAGGGACGCAGCATTGAAGCGCGAGGCCGACCCGCTCCGAAATCAGGGCGGGACCTCGGAGACGGAACTGACGATAAGTTTTCCGGACAATCGACACGCGTCGAATGTGTTCGGGCAATACGACCATAATCTCGCTAAGATCGAGCGGCGATTGAATGTCGTCGCGGCGGCGAACGGGAATCATGTCACACTGCGCGGTGCGGCGCCGAGCGTCGATCAGGCCCGCCGGGCTTTGGAGCATCTGTACGCACGCGCCGCAGCCGGCCATCCCATAACGCTCGGCGAAGTCGATGGGGCGGTCGAGGAAAGCGCGCTGCAGGGCTCGTTGTTCCCGAATGAGGCGAATCTCGGATCGCAACCTTTCGAAGAGATACGCACACGCAAGAAGCCGGGCGTTCGTGCGCGCAACGCGGCCCAGAGCGCGTACCTGCGCGCATTGAAGAAGTACGAGCTCGTCTTTTCCGAAGGACCGGCGGGAACCGGCAAAACGTGGCTTGCGGTCGGACACGCGGTGTCATTGCTCGAGCAGGGTCTCGTCGAGCGCATCATACTGTCCCGACCGGCAGTCGAAGCGGGCGAGCGCTTGGGTTTTCTGCCCGGCGACATGCGCGAGAAAGTCGATCCCTATTTGCGCCCGATCTACGATGCGCTTCAGGATTTCATGGATCCACGCATGGTCGAGCGCGGGATGCAGACCGGAATGATCGAAGTTGCGCCGCTCGCGTTCATGCGTGGACGCACATTGAGCAATGCTTGCGTTCTACTCGACGAAGCGCAGAACGCAACGACAATGCAGATGAAAATGTTCCTGACTCGTCTGGGCGAGGGCTCGCGCATGATCGTGAACGGCGATCCGACGCAGACGGATTTGCCACCGGGTCAGAAGTCCGGTCTTAGCCACGCACTGCAAATCCTCAGGGGCGTGGAAGGAATCGGTCATGTCGTATTTCGCGAGGCCGACGTCGTTCGACATGACCTCGTCCGACGAATCGTCGACGCATACGACTCAGCGGCCCGGACCACGGAGCCGTCCGAAGGCCGAAAATGAGCGGGCCCACCGATATCGTGGTGAGAGCGGACGCGTGGCGAAACCTTCGAGGCGCGAGGCGGGTCGTCGAACGCGCAATCGATGCGTGCAGACTGGCTCTTGGACGTACGGACGAAAAGGCGGAAACCTGCGTTGTGCTCTGCGACGACGCGGAAATCCGGCGACTCAATGGGCGATGGCGCGGGTTTGACAAGGCGACCAACGTGCTGTCGTTTCCGGCCAATGCGGGTTCGCAGGGGGCGTCGCTCGGCGACATCGCCATCGCATACGAGACCGTCGCCGGCGAAGCGGTCGCCGAAAACAAAGCCCTGCCAGCGCATCTGTCGCACATGGTCGTGCATGGCTATCTTCATCTCGTGGGCTACGACCACGAAGACGAGCGCGACGCCGAACAAATGGAGGATATGGAGCGACAAATTCTGGGCGTCCTTGGCATCGACGATCCGTATGCATCAGACGATTCCGCTAGCAAGCGGCGGCGAACCCGATGAGCGACTCCAACAACGACAAAGCTCCTCCAGCAAGAGCAGGTCTCATTGAACGCGTGAGGCACGTGCTCGGCATGTCGCCGGCGTCCTTGCGCGACGACATCGAGGACGCGCTGGAGCAGCCCGAACGAGCGGATGACTTTTCGCCGCAGGAACGATCGATCCTGCGGAACGTGTTGAGCTTGCACGAGCACCGCGTTCACGACGTGATGGTGCCGCGCGCCGACATTATTGCGATCGCAATTTCCGCGAGTCTTGCAGACGTCCTCTCGGTGTTTCGCACGGCCGGCCACTCACGCCTGCCAGTACATGGCGAAACGCTGGACGATCCACGCGGCATGATTCATATCCGCGATTTCGTAGATTTCGTCGCGAGTCTCGTCGAAAGCCGAACGAGAGATCGAAGGGGTGCGCCAGACGCCGCTGTCGTCGATCAAAGGGTCGAGGGGCTCGCGGCGCTCGGCGCGCTCGACCTGTCATCGTCACTCGCGAAGGCCGGAATCATCAGACCCGTCCTCTTTGTTCCGCCGTCGATGCCGGCGCTCGACCTGCTGGTGAAGATGCAGGCGTCGAGGACACATATGGCGCTCGTGATCGACGAATATGGCGGTACCGACGGCCTCGTCTCGATCGAAGATGTGGTCGAAATGATCGTCGGCGATATCGAGGACGAACACGATACGGACGATGAGCCGGTGATAGCCCGCATTTCGGACGGCGAGTTTTTGATCGATGCACGCGCCGGACTGCCGGCTGTTTTGAAGGAGACGGGGCTGGCGTTGCCGTCTTCTCCTGACGCCGACATCGAAACGATCGGCGGGTTCATCGTCACGGCCGCAGGCCGCGTTCCTGCGCGCGGTGAAATTATTCGCTGCCCGGGCGCGCCCGCCGAATTTGAGGTCGTAGACGCCGATCCGCGACGGATCAGCACAGTTAGACTACGCTTGTTGCATGCCGATTCGCCTGGGGAAGGATCCGAACAAGCCGCGGACGCCCGTGACTGAGGAAAATCTCGTCCGTCCAAACTCCTTGCTGCGCCGTCTGAGGGATCAAGTCATCCTGTCCGAAGGCTGGACGCGCGCGCTAATCGCGTTTTTCGCTGGGGCCGTCGGCGCGCTGGCAATGCCCCCGATCGGGCTGTTTCCAGCGCTCTGCGTCACAATGTCGGTCGCGGTCTGGCTGCTCGATGGATGTGGCGTCGCGCCTCTACGCATTCGCTTGAAATCCGCTGCCGTCGCAGGCTGGTTTCTCGGCTTCGGCTATTTTGTCGCGGGTCTTTACTGGCTCGGCGCGGCGTTTCTTGTCGAGGCGGATCGATTCGCCTGGGCGCTACCGCTCGGCGTTTTCGGTTTGCCGGCGGCGCTCGCCTGCTTTACGGCGGCCGGATTCGCGGTCTCGGCGCTGATTTGGCGACCCGGCGCCGGGCGCGTCTTCTCGTTGACGTTCGGATTGGGGGCGGCCGAAATCGCGCGCGGCATACTGTTCACCGGGTTCCCCTGGAACGTGTACGGGATGGCCCTTGGACAATACCCACTCCTTGCACAATCGGCATCGATCTTCGGTCTCTACGGCTTGACCGCGCTTTCCATTGCTCTCGCGGCGAGTCCCGCCACGCTCGTGGATATGGACAAAAGACCTGCGCCATTGCGGTCCCCGTCTGCGGTGGCCGCCGGTTTCTTTGCTGTGTTGATCGCTTTCGGCGCTTTCCGCCTGCAACAAGCCAATGTTTCCTTTGCTCCAAACGTCCGCCTGAGGATCATGCAGCCAAATCTGCAACAGGACGCGAAATTCAGGCCGTCCGCGGGCGGCGAAATCCTTCGCCGCTATCTGGAGCTGTCGGATCGCTCCACGTCACCCTCGACCGCCGGCCTAGCGAACGTTACGCACCTGATCTGGCCGGAATCTGCGTTTCCGTTCGTCCTCGGCCGCGAACCCCAGGCGCTCGCCATGATCGGCGCTGCACTCGGAGGCCATACCGTCCTCCTGACAGGCGCTATCCGCGTGGAGGGTGAAAACCGCGGCGCTGACGCCTTCAATGCGTTGCAGGTCGTCGACGGTTCGGGACAGATTCTCGCCAGCGCCGACAAGGTGCATCTGGTCCCGTTCGGCGAGTATCTGCCCGCCGCGGGCCTGCTGCGCGCGATCGGTCTGCGCCAGTTCGTAGCGCTGCCCGGCGGATTCCAGCCGGGGACCGCCCGGCGCGCGCTGGAAGCGCCGGGCCTGCCCCCCTTTCAACCTCTGATCTGCTACGAGGCGATCTTTCCTGGTGAGGTCACGCCTCAACGCAATGACGGGCGCTCCCGGCCGGAATTTTTCTTGAACGTAACCAATGACGGCTGGTTCGGCCTGACATCAGGCCCATACCAGCATTTCGCGCAGGCCCGACTGCGGACAGTCGAGGAGGGCCTGCCGCTCGTCCGCGCGGCGAACACAGGAATTTCCGCCATTGTCGACCCGTACGGTCGGGTGATCGAAAGCCTGCCGCTCGGCGTCGCCGGCGTTCTCGACGGACAATTGCCCAAGCCTATCGCCCCACCGATCTTCGCGCGTCATCCGATCCTATCGGTGGCGATCGTGTATGCTCTGGCTCTCGCGGCGGCGATCGTTCGCAGGCGTCGCGTTTGACAGAGACGACGACTTGAATTTCCCTGCCTCCATGATCAAGCCGCGCCGCAAATCCGAAAAAAACGAGGTCGACACCGAAAGCATCGACGCGCATGTCGGCGCCCGAATCAAAATCAAGAGGGAGTCGCTGCGGCTCAGCCAAGAAAAACTCGGCGAGCACATCGGCGTTACATTTCAGCAAGTTCAGAAATACGAAAGAGGCGCCAATCGTATCGGCGCGGGGCAATTGTATCACATAGCCAAGTTTCTCAGTGTGGACCCCGGCTATTTCTACAAGGGGCTCACGACTCCTTCGGAAGCGGGTTTCGCTGAGCCGCAGTCTCCAATGGCGATGGCAGAGGACAGCGATCCCTCGCACGAGCTCAGTCAGGCTTTTTCGCGGATTCTGAGCAAAAGGTTACGCAAGAAGATCGTCGATCTCGTGAACGCAATAGCCGATTCGGACGCGAGCTCTCGATCCGTTCGCTAAAACGAACGATTCCCGCCAAAAAGCTTGACGAAACGAACAGTCACTGTCAGAACGCCCGCGCCTCGCATGGCGAGGCTGTCTGTCTGGAGGCGCTTGTGGCTCGCAAGAATTATCTTTTCACCAGCGAATCGGTTTCCGAAGGGCACCCCGACAAGGTCTGTGATCGCATTTCCGACGAGGTCGTCGACCTATTCTTTTCGCGCGGTCAGCAGGCAGGACTCGATCCCTATCAGATTCGCGTCGCGTGCGAGACGCTTGCAACCACCAACCGGGTCGTGATCGCGGGCGAGGTTCGCGGGCCGAAGATTTCGAAAGAGGAAATCGAAGAGGTGGCGCGCAAGGCCATCAAGGACATCGGCTACGAGCAGGATGGCTTCCACTGGAAAAGCGCGCAAGTCGAGGTGTTGTTGCATGCGCAATCGGCCGACATAGCTCAGGGCGTCGATGCGGGCGGCAACAAGGATGAGGGCGCTGGCGATCAGGGCATCATGTTCGGGTATGCGTGCCGCGAAACGCCTGACCTGATGCCGGCGCCTTTGCACTACGCCCACAATATCCTTCATGTCTTGGCCGCGGCCCGGCATTCGGGGCGCGAGAAATCGCTTGGGCCTGACGCCAAGAGCCAGGTTACTGTCCGTTATGAGAACGGGAAGCCGGTCGGCGTTTCGCAGATCGTCGTTTCGCATCAGCATACCGACGAAAATCTCACGTCGAAGGACGTCCGCACGATCATCGAACCCTACGTGCGCAAAGCGTTGCCGGAAGGATGGATCGACGACAAGACCGTCTGGCACATCAATCCGACCGGCAAATTCTACATCGGCGGCCCGGACGGCGACTGCGGACTGACGGGGCGAAAGATCATCGTGGACACCTATGGCGGCGCTGCGCCGCACGGCGGTGGCGCATTCTCCGGCAAGGATCCGACCAAGGTCGATCGTTCGGCCGCCTATGCCGCGCGCTATCTGGCGAAGAACGTCGTCGCCGCTGGCCTTGCGGACCGCTGCACGCTCCAATTGTCCTACGCGATCGGCGTCGCTGATCCGCTGTCGATCTATGCCGATCTTCACGGCACCGGCAATGTCGACGAAGGCAAGCTGGAAGATGTCCTGATGCAGGCGATGCGTCTATCGCCGCGTGGCATTCGCGAGCATCTCCAGCTCAATCGACCGATCTATGCGCGCACATCAGCCTACGGGCACTTCGGTCGCGCGCCAGAGAGCGACGGCGGATTTTCTTGGGAAAAGACCGACCTCGCCGCCAAGTTGAAGGCTTATTTCTGAGCGTTCTGGGTTGCAGAAGCTCTACGGTCGCCGCAAGGGCAAAAAGCTCCGCAGTCGGCAGGATGGTCTGGTCGCAGATCTCCTGCCGCGCGTAGCGCTGGGCATTGCCGGCGGCACAATCGATCCAGTCGAGCTGTTCGGCGGGAAGCAAAGCGGCATTCGAGTCGAAATCGGGTTCGGGGACGGTGCGCGGCTGATCGAACAGGCCACGCAAAATCCCGGCGTTGGGTATATCGGCTGCGAGCCTTTTCTCAACGGCGTTGCGAAGGCGCTGGCGGCAATTGACGAGCGTCGATTGACCAACTTGCGCGTCCACCACGGCGACGGACGCGACGTTCTCGAAGCTTTGCCTTCCGAAAGCGTCGATCTGATCGAGCTTCTTTATCCCGACCCATGGCCGAAGCGCCGCCACCGCAAACGCCGCATTATTTCCGAGGCGTTCCTCGCTCAATCTGCGCGCGTGCTCAAGCGCGCCGGCGCGCTCAGGTTTGCAACCGACATCGACGATTATTGCGGATGGGCGCTCGCACGCGTTCTGCGGTCAAATGAATTCAGCTGGACTGCCGAGAGCGCTGCCGACTGGCAGGTGCCGTGGGAAGGCTGGCGACCCACGCGCTATGAACAGAAGGCCCGTCGCGAAGGACGGACGTCGAGCTATCTGACGTTTGTCAGAAACTGATCGCGCGCTCGACCGCGCCGACTGGCTTCTGTCCGTATCGATGTAAACCTGGGCCGTGCGCCTTAAGCCACGCTTCCGCATGGTCGGTGTATGGACAAATAGAGGCGCACAGCTTCCAGAACCGGATCGAATGATTCATGTGACGAAGATGACAAACCTCGTGCGCAGCCAAATAGAGCAATACCTCCGGAGGCGCCATGATGAGACGCCACGAAAAATTCAGTGAACCCGCACCCGAACACGAACCCCAGCGCGACGTCGTATCGCGGAGCGAATATCGAGGCGTAGCGACGCCTATGGCTCGCGCAAAGCGCGCGACTGCGTCGTCGAAATCCCGACGCGCCTGAGCTTTCAACCAATCCGAAACCCGACGCGCAACATGCGGCGCATCGCCGGCGACATAAAGCAGGTTTTCATCGCCGCGGTTGCTGAGCCACACAACGCCACGGCTTCCAGGCGCATGGACGATTCTCGTCGGCACGCCGCGTAACGGTATGATCGAACCGTCCGCAAACGCCACCTGTTCTGGCAAGCGGCGCAGCCGCGCGCCGACCCAAGCTGCGTTGCGCTCGGCAAACGCTGTCGCGTCCTTGAGCGACGCACGACGCGGCATCGTCAGGACGGCGTCGCGCGTCGCTCCGCGCACGCGGAGTATGAATCGCCGTGCGCTGTCGATCCGACGAAGCTGCACGCGATAGACTTCGCCATCGTGCCGAAGTTCGAGCTCGGCGCGCTGCGAGCGCGTTCGTTCGCTTTGTCGAAAGAGCCGCATGTGGCCATGATAGCGGACAAAGGGATGAGTCGCCACGCTCCAGCCGGGATGCGCCTCTCGAACTTTCGGGCTGTTGCGAAGATGTCGCGTTCGCGAAGCCGGCAACTGCTCAGCGCTGGCAACTCGGACAGAAAAAAGTCGATCGGCCGCCCTGTGCTTCGCGCACGATAGAACCGTCACACCCCTTGCGCGGACAGGCGGCGCCTTCACGATCGTAAACACGGAAGCTGTGCTGAAAATACCCGGGCTTTCCGTCCGCGCCCGAAAAGTCGCGCAGCGTTGAACCGCCAGCCTCGATCGCTTCGTCGAGCGTTGCGCGGATAGCTGCCGCAAGGCGCGTCGACGCGGCCCGCGCCTCACGCGTCGGCAACGACAAAGTCGCCGCCGAGCGCCGCGGGGAAAGTCCGGACCGGTGCAATGCTTCGCAGACATAGATGTTGCCGAGGCCGGCGATTCTGGACTGGTCGAGCAGTGCGGCTTTCAATGGCGCGGTAGCGCCGGAAAGCGCGGCGATCAGATCTGGCCCGCTGAGTGGCGGTTCCAGCGGCTCAAGCCCGATGCCTCGCATGCGGGGGTGGAGTTCCATTCCGCCGGCCTCGACGATGAACATGAAGCCGAACCGACGCGGATCATTGTAGACGACACGGACGTCATCCGGCAGATGAAATACGACATGATCGTGGCGATCCAAGCGCGGTACCGTTCGGTAAAGGCTCGCTGTCGAAGCAGCAGATGTGGCCTCTTCGACGCGGAACGAGCCGCTCATTCCGAGGTGCGCGACGAGCGTGTCTCCCCCGGAGAGGCGAAACAGCAGATATTTTGCCCGGCGTCCGATCGAATCGATCGTCTTCCCTTCGATCCTTTCGCGCAGCCCGGCCTCGAACGGAAATCGCAAGTCGGGCCGCAGGAGCTCGAGTTTGTCGACCCTTCGCCCAACCATTGACTTGGACAATCCGCGCCGTGTCGTTTCCACTTCAGGCAGTTCGGGCATTCTAGCGGCAATCCTCAGGATTAACCTCGGAAGATAGGCGCCTACGAGCCACATAGCTATGGCGAAGCGAAAAGGTTATGGTCCGGCCCGATCGTGAACCCGGAGATACAGCGTCATGAGCGCAACCCGGTCAGGCCGGCCGAGCGTCGGCGAAGGCCATACGGATTTTGGTTTTTCGCGCGTGCCGCTCGATAGCAAGCAGGCGCTCGTCGACGACGTCTTCCATGCGGTCGCCGATCGGTACGACCTGATGAACGACCTGATGTCGGCGGGTCTGCATCGCGAGTGGAAGAATGTCTTCGTCGGCATGGCGCGCCCGGCGCGCAATCGCCCATGGCGACATATCGACGTCGCAGGCGGCACCGGAGACATCTCCTTCCGGATCGCCGCCCTGAACAACGCGAATGTCCATTCGACGGTCGTCGACATCAATGGCGCAATGCTCGCGGTATGCAAAGACCGTGCAGAAAGGCTTGGTTACGCCGATCGCGTAGACACCGTGGAGGCGAACGCCGAACGCCTGCCCTTTCCGGACGGCTATTTCGATCTTTGCACGATTGCGTTCGGCATCAGGAATGTACCGCGAATTCAGGTAGCCCTGGAGGAGGCGCGCCGGGTCTTGAAGAAGGGCGGCCGCTTTCTGTGTCTCGAATTTTCGAAAGTCGACCTGCCGATCGTCGAACGTATCTACGACCAATATTCATTCCGCGTGGTTCCGAAGCTCGGCGAGATCGTGACCGGCGAAGCCCAGCCCTACCGTTATCTCGCCGAGTCGATTCGGAAGTTTCCGGCGCCTGACGAGTTTCGAGACATGATCGCCGCTGCCGGGTTCAAACGCGCCGCGTTCGAACTGCTCACCGGAGGCGTCGTCGCGATCCATAGCGGCTGGAATCTCTGAGCGTGCGCACGTGAACCTTTTCGTCGGCCTGCCTCACGTCCTTCGTCTGATCCGGGCAGGATTCATTCTTGGCCGCGAGGGCGTGTTCCTCGACGTCGACCCCGGGATGATCCCGCCGACGGCGCAACCGCTCTTCTATCTGTTCCGCCGTCTTGCCCGTTCGGGGGTCGGGCGGGATGGGGAACGCTTGCCGCGCGCCATGGCGCGGCTCGGGCCATCCTACGTCAAGCTTGGACAATTTCTGGCCACCCGACCCGATGTCGTCGGCGTGCGCACGGCGCGCAGTCTCGAGAAACTTCAGGATCGCATGGCGCCTTTCTCGCGCGCTGGGGCGGTTGCGATTGTCGAGCGGTCGCTGGGACAACCGATCGGCGATGTCTTCGCCGAATTCAGCGACCCGGTCGCCGCTGCATCGATTGCGCAAGTGCACAAAGCACGGAGGACGCAGGCGGGAGGCGGCCAGCAAGTCGCAGTGAAGATCCTGCGCCCCGGCGTGGAAGCGCGATTCCGACGCGATCTTGGCGATATGCTGTTTGCGAGCCGGCTTGCAGAACGGTCTTCGTCCGAAGCGCGCAGATTGCGGCTTGTCGAGGTCGTCGAAACGCTCGCGCGCGGCGTGCGGCTCGAGATGGATTTTCGTCTCGAGGCGGCTGCCGCCTCCGAGTTCGCCGACAACACAAAAGATGATACCGATTTCCGCGCGCCGACCGTGGACTGGAATCTTACGGCGCGCGACGTGCTCGTCACGGAATGGATCGACGGGACGCCGATGTCGGACCTTGCGGCGTTGAGGGACGCCGAATTCGATCTCCCGCGGCTCGGACGCAACATTATTCAATCTTTTCTTCGACACGCTCTACGGGACGGTTTTTTCCACGCGGACATGCATCAGGGGAACCTGTTCGTCGATCCAAAGGGACGCATCGTCGCGGTCGATTTCGGAATCATGGGCCGTCTCAACCAGGCGGAGCGTCGCTTTCTCGCAGAGATTCTCTACGGGTTCATAGTCAAGGACTATCGGCGCGTCGCTCAGGTGCATTTCGATGCGGGCTATGTTCCTAAGACTCAGAGCGTCGATGAGTTCGCGCAAGCGATCAGAGCCGTCGGCGAGCCGATACATTCACGCACCGCTGATCAGATTTCGATGGCGAAGGTGCTTACGCTCCTTTTCGAAATAACGGCGCTGTTCGACATGTCGACCCGGACCGAACTCGTGCTACTGCAAAAGACGATGGTCGTGGTCGAGGGCGTCGGCCGGACGCTCGATCCGGCGCTCGACATGTGGAAGACGGCAGAGCCAGTCGTCCGAAGCTGGATCGAAGACAATCTCGGTCCCGCAGGCAAGATGCGAGACGCGGGGGACACTTTCAACGCCGCCATTCAGGCGATCGCGCGCGCGCCTCAGATGTTCGAACGGATTGACGCGCTCTCGGAGCGGCTGAGCGGCGGCGGCAGTCGAATTGAGCCGCATTTTTCGGGTGCGCGCGTAAGTCCCTGGATTGCAGCGCCGCTGTGGCTGCTCGCCGCAGCAGCGCTTGTTGCTGTATTGAAGTAGGACCGCGCGAGCCGCGACGGATCGGAGCGAAACATGTCGAGCCTAGTGGGGAAGTCCGTTCTCCTGGTCGTCAGCGGCGGCATCGCGGCTTTCAAGATTCCAGATCTTGTCCGACGATTGCGCGAACGCGGCGCCGCTGTCACGATCGTTCTGACCGAGGCGGCAAAACAATTCGTGACCCCACTGACGCTCGCGAGCCTGTCCGGCAACAAGGTCTATGACGACCTGTTTTCTTTGACCGACGAAATCGAGATGGGTCATATCGAACTGTCGCGGTCGGCCGATTTCGTTCTTGTCGCGCCGGCAACCGCGAATATCATCGCGAAGGCGGCAAACGGTCTTGCAGACGACCTCGCCTCGACGCTGCTCCTCGCCACCGACAAGCGGCCCGTCTACGCGCCGGCAATGAATGTTCGAATGTGGCTCAACGAAGCAACGATACGTAATGTTGCAGCTTTGCGAGCCGCAGGCGCGACGATCCTCGGGCCGGCCGACGGCGTGATGGCATGCGGCGAATTCGGGCCGGGACGAATGATCGAGCCGCTCGAGATCGTCGATGGACTGGAGAAGCTGCTTTCCGCGGATGCGTCGGCGACCGATCGTCCTCTCGCGGGCTATCGGGCGGTCGTTACGGCCGGCCCTACGCGCGAACCGATCGATCCGGTGCGCTACATCAGCAACAAATCATCGGGGAAGCAGGGATACGCGATCGCAGCAGCGCTTGCCGCGGCCGGCGCGCAGACAATTCTTGTCAGCGGGCCCGTCGACCTGGCGCCGCCCGACGGTGTTTCGGTGGTGCGTGTCGAGACTGCGGTTCAAATGCTTGCTGAAGTCGAGGGCGCGCTCCCGTCGGACATATTCGTCGCAGCAGCTGCTGTCGCGGATTGGCGCGCGAAATCCGTTGGCGCGCAAAAGACAAAGAAGGGACCCAAGGGCCCGCCTTCGATCGAACTCGTCGAAAATCCGGACATTCTCGCAACAGTCTCCAAAATGAAAAAAGGGCGACCGAGACTGGTCGTCGGTTTCGCAGCGGAGACCGAGAATCTGATCGCGAATGCGAAAGCCAAGTTGAACCGAAAGGGTTGCGATCTCATCGTCGCCAATGATGTTGGAGCCGAAAACGAGATTTTCGGCGGCGACAAGAACCGCGTAGCGATCGTCGACAAGGACGACGCGCAGCAATGGCCGCAATCCGCAAAAGGCGACGTGGCCGAACGCCTCGTCGCATTGATCGCTTCACGTCTGGCAACAATATAATGAGCGCTCGAAGCCGAATGGACGTCAGATTTTTACGATGGCCGCACGCAGCGGATCTTGCCCCGCCGGCCTACCAGAGCGCCGGCGCCGCCGGCCTCGATCTCGTCGCCGCAATAGACGATCCCATCAATCTCGCACCGGGATCGCGCGTGTTGGTCTCGAGCGGCTTTTCGGTCGAACTGCCATCCACCCTTGAAGCGCAGGTGCGTCCGCGATCCGGGCTTGCGTTGAAGCATGGCGTAACAGTCCTCAACGCGCCCGGCACGATCGACAGCGATTACAGGGGCGAGATCAAGGTCCTGCTGATCAATCACGGCTCAGAGAGCTTGCACATCGAGCGCGGCGACCGCATCGCGCAGCTCGTAATCGCGCCCGTTGTTCGGGCCGAAGTCACGCTGGTCGACAAGCTCGCTGACAGCGATCGAGGCGGCGCCGGTTTCGGGTCGACGGGAACAAAAGGCCGTTCTGCGGCCGAAACTCGGTAGTTTTCTTTTCCAGCACGCCCAGAAATCACAATTGAACTGCCCTCCGCGATTGCCGATTATTCGGTCATACTGCGAGGACCAACGAACGGGAGCTGAACATGGCGCAAGGAAAGCCGGGCCGCGGGCGCATCTACAATTCGATTACCGAGACGATTGGCGACACGCCGATCGTTCGGCTCGACCGTCTGGCCAAGGAGAAGGGGATAAAGGCGAACCTTCTCGCCAAGCTCGAGTTCTTCAATCCAATCTCGAGCGTCAAGGACCGCATCGGCGTCAATATGGTGGCTGCGATGGAGGCTGCGGGCCGGATCACGCCAGGAAAGTCCGTCCTTATCGAACCGACATCAGGCAATACCGGCATAGCGCTGGCGTTCGTCGCTGCGGCGCGCGGCTACCGCCTCATATTGGTCATGCCCGAGTCGATGTCGATCGAACGGCGAAAGATGCTTGCTTTGCTGGGCGCCGAGCTTGAACTCACGCCTGCCGCGCAGGGAATGAAGGGCGCCATCGCCAAGGCCGAGGAGCTGGCAAAGACCATTCCCGGAGCCGTCATTCCCCAGCAATTCGAAAATCCGGCCAATCCTGAAATCCATCGACGGACGACCGCGGAGGAAATTTGGAACGACACGGACGGAAAGGTCGACGTCTTCGTGTCCGGGGTCGGAACCGGCGGTACGATTACGGGGGTCGGTCAAGTGCTGAAGCCGCGCAACCCCGATCTCAGGGTTATCGCCGTCGAGCCCGAGGATTCCCCAGTCCTATCCGGCGGGCAGGCCGGTCCGCACAAGATACAAGGTATTGGGGCAGGGTTCGTCCCAGCTGTCATGGATCGCTCGATCGTCGACGAAGTCGTCAAGGTCAGCAATCAGGCCGCCTTCGACACGGCCAGGCTCGTCGCTCGGCTGGAAGGCGTGCCTGTCGGCATTTCGTCCGGCGCGGCTTTGGCCGCCGCCATCGAGGTCGGGGCGCGGCCGGGGATGCAAGGCAAGAATATCGTTGTGATCATTCCGTCCTTCGCCGAACGTTATCTGTCGACGGCGCTGTTCGAAGGTCTATAAGGTCGGCGCAAACGGGCCGACGCTCGGTCTACGCCTGACGGAGGGGTCCTTGGACTTCAGCAACATAATCGTCGAGACGCACGGCGCGGTCGGCCTCGTGCGTCTCAATCGGCCGCAAGCTCTCAATGCCCTGAATTCCGAGCTGATCGCCGAGTTGAACGCCGCGCTCGCTGCATTCGAAAAAAACGATGGCGTCGGCTGCACGGTCATTACGGGGTCGGCTAAGGCCTTTGCGGCCGGCGCGGACATCAAGGAGATGCTGCCGAAGTCCTATATGGACGCGTATCTGGAAGACTTCATTTCGTCGTGGGAGCAGGTTTCGCGCATGCGCAAACCTCTGATCGCTGCAGTCGCTGGATTTGCGCTCGGCGGTGGTTGCGAGCTTGCGATGATGTGCGACTTCATCATCGCCGCGGATACGGCGAAGTTCGGCCAACCGGAAATCAAGCTCGGCGTGATGCCGGGCGTTGGCGGAACGCAGCGATTGACCCGGTTCGTCGGTAAGTCGAAAGCGATGGATATGTGTCTCACCGGGCGCATGATGGACGCTGCCGAAGCGGAACGGTCCGGGCTCGTATCCCGTATCGTGCCGGCCGAAAGCCTCGTCGGGGAAGCGTTGAAGGCGGCAGCGGTGATCGCGGGGTTCTCGCGTCCCTCCGTTATGATGACAAAGGAAACCGTCAATCGTTCGTACGAAACCACCCTGGCTGAGGGCATCCGGTTCGAGCGGCGTGTATTCCATTCCATGTTCGCATTAGAGGACAAGGCCGAAGGCATGGCCGCTTTTGTCGAGAAGCGAGCGCCAAGGTTCCGGAATCGCTAGGCTTTCAGGGTCCTGTTGACGCCTGCCGGATTCCTGATATGAAACCGCCGTCGCCCGGCCTACCCGTTAGAGCCGGGCTCAGTCATTCGGCACCCGGCGGCGCTCAGCGCCCCCTTCAAGGACATACAAATGGCTAATACCAGCTCGGCCAAAAAGGCCGTTCGCAAGATCGCCCGCCGCACCGCTGTGCGCCGCGCGCGCCGCGGCCAGATGCGCACGTATCTGCGCAAGGTCGAAGAGGCGATCGATAGCGGCGACCAGGCGGCGGCGGCGGCGGCGCTGACCAATGCGGCGCCGATGGTGATGCGGGCCGCGCAAAAGGGCATCGTTCACAAGAACACGGCGTCGCGAAAGGTATCGCGCCTCACGGCGCGCGTGAAAGCGATGGCGCAGTGAACGTCCATTGCACTGAGAATCTCCGAGAGCCGGCTCGCGCCGGCTCTTTTCATTTCTGCATTGAAACAGCCACTGTCAGCGTCACGCCACATTAACAATTTATTTACACCTTTATGCGGGCGCTCATTCGATTTCTCGCGATTTCAAAGATTTGTCGTTAAAGCGGAATCCCGCGCCTATTGACTCGCAGTTCTCGATGGCTCGGCGCCGGCTGGCTCATGTGTGAAGCGGCGCGGCATAGCTCGAAACGTCATAGCGCAGTGCTCTAGGAATCAGCTTGTTAGACGAATCAATGAGCTAACGCGCAACCGCAGTGACGATTTTGCGACACAGACTTCTTGCTGGCCAAATCTGCGGTCGCTACTCTCCAGCCGCTGAGGGAATTCACGACAGTCTTGAGGCGATCGATGCGCTGTAGGGTTGAAGCGCCTTGAAGCTGAATTGCGTTTTGATGCGTGTTTGTGATCTCGCGTCTCGAAGTTCGGAAAGGCGGTCGATGGCGCTGCGCCGGACTTTGGCTTTGACATGCGTCGATCGAGGGGAGCGGGTAGTGCGGAACGGGGCCAGGTCATTCAGCTTTGATCGATTTGACGGCGACGCCGTCGGACATTCGATCGAGACCTATCGCAATTCGGAATGCGTCGGCCGATCTAGCACGCTCGGTACGACCGCCGGTTAGGCGATCCCGAGTCTCTTTTTTCTCGACATCTGAAATGCAACGCCTACGCCAACGAGATTGGCGCAGGACGGTTGCTTATTGCCGAAAGAACGCAAAATCCATGGCACAGGTCAATCCGCTGATGCGACGCGCCGAAGCTGCAAAAGAAGAGAATTTGTCGATGGACGATGGTTGGAAACGCGTGTGCCGGCGCTTGCGTGCAGAGCTGGGCGACGCGAAGTTCGACTCCTGGTTCGGCCGGATCGAACTCGACAGGGTCGACGGACGGGCCGCTTTCCTTTCGGTTCCTACGAAATTTCTGAAAAGCTGGATTCAACTTCACTATCTGGACCGGATACGTGCGATCTGCGCAACCGAGATGCCGGAGGTCGTCGAGATCGATATTCGCGTCCGCTCGTCGACCCGCGCGCCCTTGCGCGCACCGCGCAACGAAGCCCCTGTTGTGCGCGGCGGCGACCGCGCCGCATCGGGCGGCGCCGACGAGATGAAAATACCGCCGCGCCGGCATCCGACACAAAGCGCGGAGACGGAAGATTTAAATTCGCTCGGAGGCTCGCCGCTTGATCGCAGGATGACGTTCGACAGCTTCGTTGTCGGCGAATCCAACAAACTTGCGCACGCAGCTTCGCAGCGCATCGCCAAGGCTGCGGCCGGAGATCCCGCGGAATTCAATCCGCTCTATCTGCATTCCAACGTCGGGCTCGGCAAAACGCACCTCATTCAAGCGATCGCCCAGGGAGCGGAGGCGGCGGGCCGCAAGGTCGTATACCTGACGGCGGAAAAATTCATGTACGGATTCGTCGCATCCCTGAAAAGCCATACGGCGATTGCATTCAAGGAAAGCTTGCGATCGATCGATCTCCTTATCATCGACGACGTGCAATTCCTCAACGGCAAGATCATCCAGCAGGAGTTTGGCCACGTTCTCAACTCGCTGCTCGATTCGACGCGGCAGGTTGTCGTGGCTGCCGATCGAGCGCCGTTGGAGCTCGAAAGTCTCGACGAAAGAATCAAATCGAGGCTCGGCGGCGGTCTCTGTATCGAACTCAAATCCTTCGACGAGCAGTTGCGCCTGTCGATCCTCGAGTCCAGGGTCGGTCTGGCGAAACGAAAGCAGCCTTGTTTCGTCGTACCGGACAGCGTTCTTCGCTATGTGGCGCGCACCATCGACACGAATGGACGAGATCTCGAAGGCGCCGTCAATCGCATGCTGGCGCATGTGACGCTCACAGCAGCGCCTCTTACGGTCGAAAGCACCGAAGCCGTCATTCGTGATCTGGTTCGTTCAAGGGACCCGAAAAAGGTCAAGATCGAGGACATACAGAAACTCGTGGCGAACCATTATAACGTCAGCCGCGCGGACCTGTTGTCGTCGCGTCGTACCGCGTCGGTGGTGCGACCGCGGCAGATAGCGATGTTTCTCTCGAAAGTGCTCACGCCGCGTTCACTTCCCGAGATCGGTCGACGATTTGGCGGCCGGGACCACACGACTGTTCTTCACGCCGTACGAAAAATCGAGGGGCTTTCTTCGACCGATCAATCGCTCGCACAGGATCTCGAATTTCTGAAGCGAATGCTCACCGAAATTTGAGTCGGCGCCGCTCAGATCGCTGATTGCGCCAACAGATCGGCGAGCGATCGCGCCGGGCGTGCGCCGATGTGCTGAATGACTTCGGCGGCCGCTAATGCGCCGATAGCCGCGCACTGTTCGAGCGATTTTCCACGCGCAAGTCCGAACAGGGCGCCAGCCGCAAACAAGTCGCCGGCGCCCGTTGTATCGATCAATTGCTCGATCGGCGCCGACGGGACGGCAATCGAAGCGCCATGGTCGACCACGAGGCACCCTTCGGCAGACCGCGTCACGAATGACAGAAGGCGCTCCTTTCGAAGCGCGTTCACGGCCGTCTCGAAATCAGACGTCTGATAGAGCGCGTGCAGCTCACTTTCGTTGGCGAAAACAATATCGATCACGCCCGTTCGAATTAGCTCTAGAAATTCGTCTCTGTAGCGATCGACGCAGAATGAATCGGAAAGCGTCAACGCGACCCTGGCGCCGGCTGCGTGGGCGGCCTGCGAGGCTTGTCGAAAGGCCTCCTTCGCTTGGGGAGGATCCCACAGGTATCCCTCAAGATACACGATGTGCGCATCCGCGATCAGCGCAGCGTCGATGTCGAGCGGACCAAGCTCGACGCAAGCCCCGAGATAGGTCGACATGGTTCGCTCGCCGTCAGGCGTTACGAGTACGAGGCAGCGCGCGGTCGGCGCTCCGCTTGTCGCAGCGGGGGTTGGAAAATGGACGCCCACAGCTCCGATATCGTGCCGAAATGCGCTACCCGGCTCGTCGTTCCTGACCTTGCCGATGAAAGCGGCGCGGCCGCCGAGACTGGCAAGACCGACCATAGTGTTTGCGGCCGAGCCTCCGGATGCAACGGTGGCTGATCCCATCGATTGGTACAGGCGCGCGGCTGCCTGCTCGTCGATCAGCGTCATACCGCCCTTGCGAATGCCATTGGCAACGAGAAAGTCGTCCTCCGCGCGCGCGATCACGTCGACAATCGCGTTGCCGATGCCCACGACATCGAACTTCGGGCTACGGGTCATTGCATTCTCCGAATCGTTGAACTAATCGCCGGTCTGCGGCTTCGATTTCGCAAGCGCCTGCTCTACGACGTTCGTGAGCTTCATAAAATCCTCGCGCCCGAGTTTTTCGATCGACTTCGCCAACAGATTTGCAAATTCCGTCGCTTCAGGGATCGAGCCTGCGGTGTTGAGCTTGACGCGCGGATCCGAGGTCTGTGCAAGCCGGCACAACGCCTCCGCCTCATCCCAGATCACGTTGAAATACGAGATGATGCGCTGGACGAGAAACCATGTGGGCGCGCCGCGCTTTCCATGTTCGAGCGCGGACAGATACGCGGACGACACCCCGAGCGCCGTCGCCATTTCCTTGAGCGTGATGCCGCGTTCGGCGCGCATCTCGCGCATCTTGAGGCCAAACGGGGTCAACGCCCCCCTCCGCGCCGCAGCTGCACGTAAAGCGCGCCCGCACCGCCATGCGTTCGGTCGGCCTCGCCGAAGGCGGCGACCAGGTGCCGCAATCGCGGATCGCTCAACCACATCGGGGTCTGCCGCTTGAGCGGTCCGACTTCGCCGTCCCCAGCGCCTTTTCCCTTGCCAGTCACAATGAGCACGGTCCGTGCGCCGCGCGCCTGCGCCTGAGTAAGAAACGCAGCGAGGTGAACGTGCGCTTCGGCCAGTCTGTATCCGTGCAGATCAAGTCTGGCGTCTATTTCCAGCCGGCCCTTCTTCAATTTGCGCTTCACCATAGGATGGATCGCCGCAGGCGCGGGCCTATGGACCTGCTGATTTCTTCCGACGGAGACAGGCTGCCGATGGGCGGCCGTCATCGCCGTCTTTGGCGATGTCGGCGCATGGGGCAGCTTGCGCCACGGCCGGATGTTGGCGGTTACAAATCGCCAGAGCTCGAGCTCCTCGATCGTAAGATCGCGCAATCCGCTCCGTCGCGCATCCATTTTGGTCATTTCGGTACGAAGGCAATGAAATCGGCGGGGTGCCGAATCTTGCCTGCAATCTCGCCTGCCGCGGAGCCCGAGCCAATAAAAATATCTGCGCGCGCGGGGCCCACAATCGCAGACCCGGTGTCCTGCCCGATCATCAATCCTGCGAGACGCCCCGGTTCAAATCCCGTCGTCGAAAGATCGACGTTGATCCATACAGGCACGCCGTACCCCCATAGCGAGCGATCGATCGCGATCGACCGTAGTGGCGTAAGGGGTACGCCTTGACCTCCGACCGGTGCGGGCGTCGCCGCGTCGGCCTGTCGAAAAAACACATAGGATTTGTTCAGCTGCATGACCTCGCGACCGCGCTGCCCGATTTCAAGGCCGTTCGCTCGCAGCCAACTTTTCAGAGTGGCGAGCGACATGTCCTCCTGACGAATTTCGCCCCGCTCGATCAGTTCTCGCCCGATCGACGTGTAGGGTCGGCCATTTCGACCGTCGTAGACCAGCCGAATCCGCTCGCCGTCCGGGAAGACCACCCGCGCCGAACCCTGCACCTGAATTAGGAAGACTTCGACATGGTCCTCCAGCCAGACAAGGGGCTGCGCCTTTTCTCCTAGCTCGCCCGCCTCGATTTCGCGACGCTCCGGATAAGGCTCCAAGCGGCCGGCGCATCCTATGCGGGCGCCCTCGATTGCAGGATCCCATCCTTCGATCCGGGTTCCTCGCACGTCGACCAGGTCGGACGGGCGGCAAAACAATGGCGCGCGATAGACGCTTGTCCGCTCCCGCGATCCTCGCACCTCCGGCTCGTAATAGCCGGTCACAAAGCCGGGGCCCGGCCTGACCGGGACAAAATTCGATCGAAAAAATCGATCAACAATAGAGGCCTGCGGTTCGAGATCGAGCGCAGCGCGGCATATCGCGACGAATGCCGGGTCCGGATTGAGGCCCGCCCGCAATGGCTGATGGCCGAAGGCGATTGCTTCGCACGATTTCAGGAAAGTCGGCCAAGCCCGCGCGAGAGCTGCGGGCGACCATCCTTTGAGGTCATCAAAGTCGACCGAGTCCAACTTCATAGGATCAGGACTGATGATGACTTTCGGTCGCAATCAGACGCCAGGTCGGGTCCGAACTCGCGATCTCGCGCGAAAAGGTCCAGAGATCGTCGGTCGAAACGAGTACGTCCGGGTCTCCGCTGACAACAGCTCCACCCTTGTCGTGGACGACGTTTGTCATTTTAGCCGAAATGCGCGCCGAAATCTGCGCGGTCCCGGCCCGGACGGCTCCGTCGACGATCTCGACGTCCCCGACCGAAGCGACGCGAGTCGCGGCGGACTCGCCGGCCGCTTCGCGTCGGTCGATTGCGGAGCAGAAGCTCGACAAAACGTCCGGGCTGAGCAAATTTCCAAGGGTCTTGCGATCGCCGCTGGCAAAGGCGACCACGATCATTTCATAAGCGACCCTTGCGCCGGCAACGAACCGTTCGAGGCTGAATTTGGGGTCGCTCGCCGCAATCGTGGCCAGGGCGGCGCGCGCCTTGTCGGACCTCACAGACGCATCGGAGACCGCGTTCTGGTCAGTCGGCGGGATGTGATTATCAGGCGCACCCGGAAGGCGAACCGCCTTGCCGGCGGCGTCGGTCGAGCGCGCGTCCGGCGCGGGGGGGCGCGATTCGACGTCCACACGCGTTCCAAGTACGGACCTCAGCTTCCAGACCACAATGATCGCCAGCAGGGCGAATATGATCGTCGTGGGATCCAAGCCTTCGCTCATGTCCTGATTGCTCTTCCCTTCGTCCCTCTGGCCCTAAGCAAGCAAGATGGGAATGATCGTGTGAAACGCCAGTAGGCCGAGCCCCTGGCGACGCTCCTTGTTCGGATCGACCATACGTGCTACGCGCCCGGCCATCAATTTTCTGACGACCCGGCGCTGGTCCGGTGCCGAATCGGAAGGCGCGAGGCAGGTATGGCTGAGACGAATGGCAATGGCGCAGCGAACGCCGTCCCGCAGATCACGACACTTTCTCAGTATATCAAGGACTTGTCGTTCGAGAACCCGAACGCGCCGCGCTCGTTGGCTCCGCAGGAGCGTCAGCCCAACATTGCGATCCAGGTCAATGTCAACGCCCAGCAGCTGGCGGAGTCCGACTTCGAAGTGACGCTCAAGCTGGAAGGCTCGGCAGGCGAGGCCGCCAATGTCATGTTCAAATTCGAGCTGGACTATTGCGGCATCTTTCGGCTCGTGAATATCCCCCAGGAGCAGGTCCATCCCGTGGTCATGATCGAGTGCCCGCGGTTGTTGTTCCCGTTTGTGCGACAGATTGTCGCCGACGCCGTACGGAACGGCGGTTTTCCGCCACTGTTCCTCGATCCCGTCGATTTCGGCGCGCTTTACATGCAGCGCGTGGCTGAAGCTCAGAAAGAGCAGGGCTCAGGCGCGACCGCCTGAGCCGTATACCTGCGTCTTACGCCAAAACGCCTTCTCTCCGAGTTTCTCGATGAATTTGGCGTGGGCGGCGATCTCGTCTGCGGACAAGCGGGGCGGCAACGCCGCCGGGCGTTCCTCCATCGCGTCGCGAATGACCGCCCTCTCCACGACTACTTCGACTGCCTGCAAGGCGAAGGCGGACTGTCGGCCGCCGGACAGTTCAATATAGACCTCCGCGAGGAGTTCGGCGTCGAGAAGCGCGCCGTGTTTCTTTCGTCTTGAAACATCAACGCCGTAGCGTCCACACAACGCGTCGAGCGAATTGGCTGCGCCTGGATGTTTGCGTCGCGCGAGCATCAACGAATCGAGCACACGCGCCGGGTCGAGCGGCGGCAGTGTTAGCCTGGCAAGTTCGGCGTTCAGGAATTTGACATCGAATTCAGCGTTGTGGATGACGAGTCGGTCGTCGCCAATGAATGCGACGAATTCCTCGGCGACCTGCGCGAACACGGGATGCTTGCGCAAGAATTCTTCCGAAAGGCCGTGAACTCTGAACGCGGCCTCCGGCATGTCGCGCTCGGGATTTACGTAGACGTGAAAATTCGCGCCAGTGACGACTCCGTTGACAAGTTCCACAGCGCCGATTTCGACCACACGATCTCCAGTCGCAGGATCGAGGCCCGTCGTTTCCGTATCGAGAACAATTTCACGCATTCGGGAATCTCAATGGCCGATCGCATTCAATAATGCCGCAACCTGCCGTTCGGCGAAAGCAATTCCACCGCCTGTGTCCACGACGAAATGCGCGCGCCGGCGCTTCTCATTATCCGGCATCTGTTTGCCGAGTATCGTTTCAAATTTTTCTCGCGTCATCTCGGGCCGCGCCAGCACACGCTGCATCTGCACGTCGCCTGCAGCGGACACGACGACAATCACGTCAACGGACGTGTCTCCGCCGGTTTCAAACAGCAAGGGAACATCGAGAACACATCGTTCAAAGCCACGCCCACGACAACCCGCAAGGAATTCGGAACGGTCCTGCGCGACCAGAGGATGAATGATCGACTCGAGTCGCCGCAACGCCGTCCTGTCGCGCATGATCATTTGCGACAGGATTGCGCGATCGACCTTCCCAGCGACGATCGCTTCCCGGAAGTCAGCGCGCAATGCCTCAACCGCGGGACCGGCGTACAGGCGGTGAACTGCTGCGTCTGCGTCGTAGACGGGCAAACCGGCGGCGCGGAACATCGCAGACGTCGTCGACTTGCCCATGCCGATCGACCCTGTCAGTCCAATTAGAATCATGGCGGCGACCCATTTGCGCCGATCAGTCCGACGCGGCGGCAATATGTGAAGAGCGGAAGCAACGGCAGTCCGATCACGCTGAAATAATCGCCGTCAATTCGTTCGATGAGGCTCGAGCCCGGGCCTTCTATTTCGTATCCGCCGACTGACTTTTCCAGAGCGTCGCCGGCCAGATCTGCATAAGCCTCGATCGTCGCATCGTCGATATCGGCCATTTTAACGACCACGGTCGAGACATGTTCGAACAAAATCTCTTCGTTCCGCACCAGAGAAATTGCGGAATGGAGGCAATGTTCGCGCCCAGACAGCATGCTCAGTTTGGAGATCGCCTCACCGCGCGATTCTGATTTGTGCAAGATCTCGGTTTCTATCGACAGGACCTGGTCGGCGCCGAGAACGAAACGACCAGGGCACCCCGACGAAACAGATTTCGCCTTCGCATGCGCCAATAGCGCGGCGAGTTTGGCTGGCGAATCGGAAAAGCCTTGTTCGATGCTTCTTTCATTGATCGGCGAGGGAACGATCGAATACGGGATACAGGCATTACGAAGAATGCGCGCACGTCCTTCGCTCCTAGACGCCAGTACGAGCGGTTCGCCTCGCCAAAGGGTGCGTGAGATCGCGATTGACTGCATCAGCCTTCAGCGATGAATTTCAGCTTGTGTTCGCGATAGAGATCGATAACGGCAGCCGCCGTTTCTTCGATCGAGCGTCGCGTGACATCGATGGTCGGCCAACCCCGCAATTCATAAAGCCTGCGCGAGGCAGCAACTTCATCGGCAACGAGACTGCGGTCGACGTATGGCGTATCATGATCGGCGTTCAACGCCAGCAATCGATTCTGGCGTATCTGCACGATGCGATCAGGCGTGGCGATCAAGCCAACGACCAGCGGCTTCTTCACCGTGTCGAGCGCAGCAGGCAGCGGAACGTTGGGAACGATCGGGATGTTGGCTGTCTTTATGCCGCGGTTCGCCAGGTAGATGCTGGTTGGCGTTTTCGATGTGCGGCTCACGCCGAGTAAGACAACGTCTGCGTCGTCGAGATGCTCCGGCATTTGTCCGTCATCATGCATCATCGTGTAGTTCAACGCGTCTATGCGCTTGAAATAGTCCGAATTCAGCATGTGCTGGGCGCCCGGACGCGGCGTCGACGCTGTTCCGAGATAGGACTGGAACAGGCCTAGAATCGGTTCGAGAACCGACAGGCAGGGACAACCAGACTCCTCGCATGCGGTTTGCAAGCGTTGAGACAGATCCTGATCTACCAGCGTGTAAAGGACGATGCCCGGCGCCGCCTTGATTTCAGTGATCGCCTTCTCGAGCTGACCTTCATTCCGGATCAGCGGATAGACGTGCTCGATGGATGAAACGCCCTGATATTGCGCTGCCGCTGCGCGACTGACGGCGATCAGCGTTTCTCCGGTCGCGTCGGAGACGAGATGTAGATGGAAATAGCTTCGCCCGACCACGTCGCCAACTGTGCCCATAAGTTGTGAGTCGATGTGGACAATAGGCTGTAGTTCCAGCCGTGTCAGGCGCCGTTGTCGATAACCGGCCTTGCGAACCCACACCCCACGCAGAAGGGTTTGTCTGCGCGTTATGCAGGAACAAAACAGATTCTTTGGAATTCGTTCGAAAGCACCTGCTCTTGTGTTATAATAATTTGATATTGTTGGATTTATTCCAACATGTTCCGAATTAACACTTATCCCGGCCTGTTGATGGCGAGATCGATCGTGGCCCGATGTTGTGGACGCCGCTGAATCGCACTAATCCCCTGACAATGAGAAAAAACAGAATCCTTAGATAGATTCTTTCTTGTAGGCGCGATCGAAACGAGGGATCGAGGTGGATCGAAAGAAGTTCCTTAGAGCTCTCGACGGAGAGATCCTTGCGGTTCCGCCGATGTGGCTGATGCGCCAGGCCGGTCGATATCTTCCTGAGTACCGTCAGACGCGTGCGATCGCCGGATCGTTTTTGGATCTCTGTTTCAACCCCAAACTCGCGACCGAGGTGACGCTTCAACCGATCCGTCGTTTCGGCTTCGATGCGGCGATTCTGTTCAGCGATATTCTGGTGGTCCCGCATGCGCTCGGTCAGGCCGTCAGTTTCGAGGAAGGTCACGGGCCTC
Source organism: Hyphomicrobiales bacterium (assembly GCA_028868735.1). Taxonomy (GTDB): domain Bacteria; phylum Pseudomonadota; class Alphaproteobacteria; order Rhizobiales; family Beijerinckiaceae; genus JAJXWB01. Next base: position 69,682 of record JAGWTW010000007.1, read on the forward strand.
GTCTTTCGCCCAGATTGGACGAGGACCTGATTCACAAGCTCGATCACATCGATCTGAGAAGGCTTGATCCCGTTTTCGAAGCCATTGAACTCATCAAGACGGCGCTGCCGGCCGAGACCGCGTTGATCGGGTTCTGCGGCGCTCCGTGGACGGTCGCCAGCTACATGATTGCAGGTCAAGGGTCCCGCGACCTCGAGGCGGTTCGCATCTTTGCCTATGCGCATAGGGAGGCTTTCGCTCGTTTGATCGACATTCTGGTCGAGAGCTCTGTTTCCTATCTGCTTGCCCAGGCAAAGGCCGGCGTCGAGGCCGTTCAGATATTCGATTCCTGGTGCAGCGTGCTTCCCACTCGCGAATTCGAGGCCTGGTGCGTCGCGCCGGTCGCGCGGATGGTCGAGAAAATCCGGAATGCCGCGCCCGATTTGAAGATCATCGGCTTTCCGCGGGAAGCCGGGGGCAATCTCGAATTGTTCGCCAGTCAAGCAAAGGTGGATTGCGTCAGCCTGGGGACCGCCGAAAATGTGGCCTTGGCGCGCAAGCGTTTACCCCCGGCAATGGCTCTGCAAGGAAATCTCGATCCCCTGGCGCTGATCGCCGGCGGGAAAGCGCTTGATGCGAGTGTCGACAAAGTGCTGGCGGATTTCGAAGGGGCGCCGTTCGTTTTCAATCTCGGTCACGGCATATTGCCGCAGACGCCAATTGAACATGTCGAGCGTCTGGTGGCTCGGGTCCGGCGTACGTAAAGGCCGCTTGCAATCAGGCGGCGCGGGCGTTATTTGAGGCGTCTCTCCTCCGAATGGCATGGCTCATCGCCGGCACCAGGCCGCGTTAGACGCCCACCGGGTCATCGCCTTTCCTCCTATTTTTCGACGTGGCCGCCACGCAAGGATCTCCCTCGATGCGGGAAGTTAAGCTTCAAGAGCTGAAACAAAAGTCGCCCACCGAACTGCTCGCGTTTGCCGAGGAACTTGAAGTAGAAAACGCTTCGGTGATGCGTAAGCAAGAGCTTATGTTTGCAATATTGAAGCAACTTGCAAACAACGAAGTCGAAATTATCGGTGAAGGTGTTGTCGAAGTATTACAGGACGGATTCGGTTTTTTGCGTTCTCCAGATGCAAATTACTTGGCCGGCCCGGACGATATTTATGTCTCGCCATCGCAAATCAGGAGATTTGGGCTTCGAACCGGCGATACCGTCGAAGGGTTGATCCGGAGTCCGAAAGAGGGCGAGCGTTATTTCGCCTTGCTGAAGGTCAATACGATCAACTTCGAAGATCCCGAGAAGGCCCGGCACAA
>JAGWTW010000092.1 GCA_028868735.1 Hyphomicrobiales bacterium
CGGAAAATTGCATGTGAGTTCGATAACGCTCAAACCAATCGCCGCGTTGACCGTCGTGCTGGCGGCGAACGGTTATCCAACCGACCCGGAAAAAGGCGGCGAGATCCGCAATATCGAGAAGGCCGCAGCGCTCGAGGATGTCGTGGTCACGCACGCGGGCACGAAGCGCGCGGGCCAGAAACTCGTCGCAAACGGCGGCCGCGTCCTCAATGTTACGGGTTTTGGCCCAGACGTGCGCACGGCGCGCGATCGCGCCTACGCCGGCGTCGATTCGATCGATTTTCCCGGCGGTTTCTGCCGGCGCGACATCGGCTGGCGCGCGCTCGGCTAGCCGGCCGGTTGGCGTCGGCGGCGTTGCGACGCTAAGCTCCCGGCAAGGAGATCGCGCGACCGCCGAGGCCGCCGGTTTTGGGGAGCGAAACGATGTCGGAACAATCAGGCGCGGCGAACGCAATCGCCCGAGGCGCAGACAATGGCGCCGGTCATACGCAACGCAGAGCGCTACTGCTCGACCTGCTCGTCGGTGCGGAATTGCCTGTGTTGGGCTCGTCGGAAGACGTCAAGGCTTTCGAAAATCAGGCAGCCTATTCCGAGCGCGTCGCCGCCGCCAGCACGCTGGACGCCCTCAGGCTGGGCGCTTCCGTCGACCCCGAAGCGCCGGCGATCGAGTTCCTGCCGAACGCGGACCCAGATGAGGCGCCGCTCGTCATCACACATGGCCAGTTTCTCGGGCGCACGATCCAGACGGCGAACGCGTTGCATGAACTCGGCGTCGGGCCGAACGATGTCGTCAGCTTCATGCTGCCTTTGATCCCGCAAGCGTTCTTCGCTTTGTTCGGCGCGGAAGCAGCCGGCATCGCCAATCCTGTGAACCCTCTCCTGGAGCCGCATCAGATCGCGGAAATTTTGACTGCGGCGCGCACCAAGGTTCTGGTCACGCTCGGTCCGACGCCAGGCGCCGACATCTGGGAAAAGGCGCTCAAGGTTCGCGGCGCGTTGAAGGATCTGAAGGCGATCGTGCAAGTCGGTCCCGGAGACGAGGCCAACGGCGTCTATTCGTTCGATGCGCTCGTTTCGAAGCAGCCGGCGGACCGCCTCGTGAGCGGGCGCGACATCAAGGCGACGGACATCGCCGCATATTTCCACACCGGCGGAACGACCGGCACGCCGAAGCTCGTGCGTCACACGCACGAGAACCAGGTGTCTCAAGCCTGGGCCATGAACCTGATGTTGAAGGGCGAAGCCGGCGGCAGGATGCTTTTTGGCATGCCGCTTTTTCATGTCGGCGGTTCATTGTCGCAGGCCTTGACGACGCTTTCCGCCGGCGGCTGCCTGGTCGTGCTTTCGCCCGGCGGTTGGCGTAATCCAGCGGCGATGCGCAATCTCTGGCCGCTCGTGCAACGCTATCGGCCGGCGATGCTCAGCAGCGTGCCGACGATTCTCGCGGCATCGCTGGCCGTGCCGGTCGCGAATTACGATCTTTCGAGCCTGCGTTACATCGGCGGCGGAGGATCCGCCATTCCCGTGGCTGTCGGCGCCGGCCTGCATGAACGCCACAAGACGCCGATCATCGAAGTTTATGGCATGACGGAAACGTCGAGCGTTCATACGCTCTCCTATCCTGATCGTCCGATCCGCCTCGGCTCGGTCGGCCATCCCGTTCCTTATGCGCGCGTTCGCATCGTAAAGGTCGATGCGGAAGGAAAACTGATCGGCGACTGCGCGGTCAACGAAATCGGCGTCGTCGCAATGGCGGGCCCCGGGGTCTTCAGCGGCTATCTCAACGACGCGCACAACAAGGGCGCCTTTGTCGAACCGGGCTGGGTCAATTCCGGCGACCTCGGACGGCTCGACGAGGAGGGCTATCTCTGGATCACCGGTCGCGCAAAGGACCTCGTCATTCGCGGCGGCCACAATATCGACCCCGCGCCGATCGAGGATGTGCTTTTCCAGCATCCCGCAGTGGGGCTCGCGGCCGTCGTGGGCCAACCGGACGCCTATGCCGGCGAATTGCCGATCGCCTATGTGCAGCTCAATCCCGGCGCGACCGTCGCGCCAGGAGAACTCGAGGACTGGGTGCGCGAGCGGACTCCCGAACGCGCTGCCGTCCCTGTGGCGGTCGTTCCGGTCGAAACAATGCCGCTGACAGGCGTGGGCAAGGTTTTTAAACCGCAATTGCGGTGGGACGCCGCTCAGCGCGTCTTTTCCCGGATCCTCGCGCCGTTGGCGCCGGACAACGCGACGGTCGATGTAAGCGTCGGCGCGCACGGCACGCATGGAAGTTTGGCGACGGTCGCAGCGTCAGGCGTCGCGGAGTCGGCGCGAGCCGAGCTTGCGCAGAAAATTCACGCGACGCTCGATCCGTTCGTCATCCGCCACGAAATCGTGTGGCGCTGAAGAACCGCGACGCCCGACGGCCCCTGAGAGGCGGTCGGGCGACGGCCGCCGATTCTATTTCTTGACCAACGGGCACTTCGACTCCGACAGCGGCAGAAATGCGTCCTTGCCGGGGATCGTCGCGAGCACCTTGTAGTCGTCGTACTTGCCTTTCGACTCCTCGGGCGCCTTCACCTGGAACAGATACATGTCATGCACCATGCGCCCGTCCTCGCGTATAATTCCATTGTGTGCGAAGAAATCATTTACGGGCGTTTCCTTCATGATCTTCATGACCGGCGCAGAATCGGTGGTTCCTGCCTGCTTCACCGCCTTGAGGTAATGCATGGTCGACGAATAGACGCCCGCCTGCGCGGCGGTCGGCATCTTCTTGAACTTGTCGAAGAAGCGCCTGGACCATGCGCGCGTTTCGTCGTTCAAGTCCCAGTAGAACGGTTCGGTCAACACAAGGCCCTTGGCGATCGGCAACCCGAGGCTTTCAACGTCGGAAATGTAGCCAAGCAACATGGCGAGCCTCTGGCCGGATTTCGTCAGCCCGAATTCCGACGCTTGCTTGACGGCGGTGATCGCGTCCGCGCCGGCGTCGGCAAGTCCGACGACTTTCGCTCCCGACGACTGGGCTTGCAGCAAGTAGGATGAAAAATCCGGAGCGTTCAACGGGTGCTTGGCGTCGCCCAAAACCTTGCCGCCGTTGGCCTTGACGAACGTCGTGGCGTCCTTTTCGAGATCCTGTCCGAACGCATAGTCCGCGGTTATGAAAAACCAGCTGTCGCCGCCCTGCTTCGTCATGGCGGTAGCTGTGCCCTTGGCGAGCGAATAGGTGTCATAGGCCCAGTGCACCGTGTAAGGTCCGCAGGCCTCGTTCGTGATGCGGATTGCGCCGGGACCGGACAGAAGCAATATCTTGTTGCGGGCCTTGGCGATCTCGTTGGCGGCGAGCGCAGTCGCGGACGCCGCTACGTCCATGATCGCTTCGACGCCCTGATTGTCGAACCACTCGCGCGCGGTCGTCGCGGCGATGTCGGCCTTGTTGAAATGGTCCGCCGACAGAATCTCGATCTTGCGGCCCAGCACCTCGCCGCCGAAATCCTCCGCGGCCATCTTGCCCGCGACCACGCTGCCGGGCCCGGTGATGTCCGCATATGGGCCCGACATGTCGAGGATGAGGCCGAGCTTCAATGGCGGCTTGCTTTCCGCGACCGCGCTCGATGCGCTCGCAAGAATAGCCGCCGACGCCAGCAGACCGGCGAATCTGCGTATCATTACGTCCTCCCAATCGTCCGTTCTGACATTGCCTGGCATGATGTCGGCGGGGGCTGAGAAGTCAACGTGCCGCCTTGTCAGCGAACGCGCCACGGCTCATGCTGACTCGTGGAGGAAACGATGAGCGCAACACACCTGCCCGTCCATGGCGTACGCGCATACAATACGGCCGCGACGTCCGAAAATAAAATTCACGACGATTCCGTTGCACAGAAATTCGGGTTCACCGGCGCGCTGGTGCCGGGGGTAGAGGTCTACGCCTACATGGCGCACATGCCAGTCTTGCGTTGGGGCCGGGCCTGGCTGGAACGCGGCGAAGCCGAATGCCGGTTTGCAAAGCCCGTTTATGACGGCCGAATGGTGTACGTGTCAGCGCGCGACGACGCTGGCGCGTTGGCGATCACCGTCGAAGGCGACAGCGTCGTCAACGCTACGGGGCGCGCGTCGATGCCTGAGGATTCGCGGTCGTCCCGCGCAAAGGATGCTTTGCCAACCGCCGCGCCGCCCGTTGCGCGGCCCGATGCGAGCGTTACGAGTCTAGCAAAAGACGTGGCGCTCGGGATCGCGCCAATGACGATCGATCGCACGCTCCTTGCAAGATATCTCGAGGACATCCGTGAAACCGATCCGATCTATCTAAACGAGAATCTCGTGCATCCCGGACAAATCCTTCGCCTGTGCAATGCCGCGCTGGTGCAGAATGTCGTGCTGGGCCCCTGGATTCACGTCGGCAGCAAAGTGCGCAATTTCGCGCTCGCGCGCGTCGGCGACGAGTTGTCGGTGCGGTCCCGGATCCTCTCAAACTACGATTCCAAGGGACATGACATCGTCGAGTTCGACGCCATGATCGTCGCCAACGGCGTGACTGTCGTTTCGGAAATCATTCACACGGCGATCTGGCGGCCACGCCATGTGCGCGATGCTTCTTGATCTGCTGCGGAGCGAACAATGCGCGAAAATATCGGTGTCGTCGGCGCTGGACTCATGGGCGCCGAAATAGCATTTGTCTTCGCCAGCGCCGGCCATTCCGTGCTGCTGACAGATCGCACAGAAGAGGCGCTTGCCGCAGCGATCGGCCGCCTGTCGAGCTTGTTCGACAAGGGGGTGGCGCGGGGCTTCTACAAAGCCGAGGACAAGACTGCGATCCTTGCCCGCATCGAGACGACGACGGACCGGCAAAAGTTCAGCGCGTGCGACTTCGTCACCGAGGCCGTATTCGAACGCGAGGACGTGAAAGCGGAGGTCTTTCGCGACCTCGACAGGATTTGCAAGACGACGTGCGTCATTGCGACGAACACGTCGACCATTCCCATCGCTGTGCTCGCGTCCTACGTTTCTCCCGAACGGCGCGCGCGCTTCATCGGCACGCATTATTTCTCGCCTGTTTCGCGGATGAAGCTGGTCGAAGTCATTCCTGCCTTTGAAACCGCGCCGGAGACTGTCGAGACGGCGATGCGCCTCTGTACAGTCGCGGGCAAGTCGCCGATTCGAATCAAAGACGTCGCCGGATTTGCGGTGAACCGCCTCCTGCACGTCCTGATGATCGAGGCAGTGCGGCTCGTCGAGGAAGGCGTCGCCGCGCCGGAAGATATCGATACTGCGTGCCGGCTGGGACTCGGCCATCCGATGGGCCCGTTCGAACTCATGGATGCGACGACGTCAAGCCTGTGCCTGCAGGCGCAAGAGATCATGCATGACGCCTATGGCGAGCGATTTCGACCGAGGCCGCTGCTGAAGAGCAGGGTGCGCGCCGGTTTCGTCGGCGGGCGAGGTAAACCGGGATGGCGGAGCAAATAAGCTTCAGTCGGCGGCGATCTTCTCCATCGCCATGAGACGCAGTTTTGCGCGCTGGATTTTCACGCCGTTGGCAGAATCCGTAACCGGATAAGCGTCGACGAAGAAAATGCGCGCTGGAACCTTGTAGCCTGCGAGCCGGTCGCGGACGTGTGTGCGAAGCTCGTCCTCGTCGAGCGAGGCGCCTACGTCAGGAATGACGAAAGCGGCGCAGCGCGCTTGTCCCTGTATTTCGACGGCGACGACCTGCGCATCCGCGACTCCCGCGCAAGCCTTCAATTCGTCTTCGATCTCGCCGGGGCCGACGAGGAAGCCGCCCAGCCGCATGGCGTCGCCGGCCCGCGTTTCGTAAATAAACGAGCCGTCTTCGCGCAGGCGGCCGATGTCGCCCGTCCGGAAAAATCCGTCATCCGTCGATGACTCGGCTGTCGCGTCGGGATTCCTGAAATAGCCGAGGAAGCGCGAGGGAGCGTCGATTTCGAGCTCTCCTGAAATTCCGGCGGCCACGAGTTCCCCCGTATCGGTGTCGCGCACGCGCACGCGCGCCTCGGGGCTCATCGGCCACCCCCCGCATTCGATACGGTCCTCGAACGAAACATCGGAGCGCCCGATCGAAAAGAGCGCCTGCACCTCGCTGGATCCGTAGAGCCCGCGCAAGGGTAGGCCGCGCTTGCCGGCTTCGACGGCGAACTCCCGCCAGCCCGGCTGAAACGCTGCGAAACCGAACAGCTGCGCATGCGGAAAGGGCTTTGGCGCATCGGTCGCAGCGAGAATGCGACGGAACATCTCGTCGGAGCCGAAGGTGTGGGTGATCTTCCCGTCGCGCAAAATGCGCAGCGAAGGCGTCGGATCGAAGGCGTCGATCGGGTGGATCGGCGCGCCCGCCGCAAAGAAGGCGAGCACGCTCGCCATGCCGAACGTGCCGCAAAACGGCAGCATAGCGAGCAACGAATGGCTGCGCGGCGAGAGACCAAGGGCCTTTCCGATCGAATCCGCGTGGGTTGCAAGCGTCTTCTGCGAATGGACCACGAGCTTTGGGCCCTTGGTCGTTCCCGACGTCGTGAAAAGTAGAACGGGCAGATCGGCGCCGCCCTGCACGGGCAGCGCAGGATCCGCCGGCGGCGAAAGCGCGTCGAAACGAACGCAGGGCCAATGCGCCGCAACCTCGCCGGCGCCGACGATCGCCAGCCGTTCGAGTGCGGGCACGGCGGCCCTGTCTATTCCCGAGAGAATCGCAGGAAAGTCGATGGAGCGGAAGCCCGGCTCCAGCACCAGCATTCTGGCGCCCGAGAGGCCGACAACGTGCGCGACATCGGCAGCTCTATATCGCGTGTTGACAGCCGCGACGATGGCGCCGATGCGCGCGCATGCAAACAACAAAGCCAGCCATTCGACGCGGTTGACGAGCCAGACCGCGACGACATCGCCCTGCCCGATCCCTTGCGCGGCGAGCCATCGCGTCGTCGCATCGACCCTCTGCGAAAACGCGTCGCGCGATATGGCATGGCCTTCGAAAACGAAAGCGGTATCGTCCGGCGCGCCGCGGCTCAAGAATTCCAGGAGCGGCTGTTCGGCTTGCGCATTCATATGAGGTCGTATGTCCCGGCGGCGATTGGCTTTCGACCGAGGATAATGTCTTATCGCCGCCAATGCGAGGAGGGCCTGATTGACGAACCTAGCGGCCGGCGCGCCATGAATGGACAGCTCTCTCCGACCCGGCTTGCTATCGGCGGCATGCTTGCGATGGCGGCGGCCTTCGGCGTCGGGCGTTTCGTTTACACCCCGATCCTGCCGCAGATGCTTGCGGACGGCGCATTGACGCCTTCGAGCGCGGGACTGGTCGCGGCGGCGAATTTCCTGGGCTATCTCGTCGGCGCGCTCGCAGCCACGAATTCCGCTGCGCAACGCGCTCCACGCGCTTTCTTCATGGGCGGTTCGCTCGTCGGCGCGCTTACGCTCGCGGGCATGGCGGCGGCGCCGTCGCTGCCGCTCTACGCCGTCTTGCGGTTTTTGGGCGGCGCCGGTTCTTCGTTCGTGATCGTCTGTCTGTCGAGCATGGTGCTCGAGCCTCTGGTGCGCGCCGGCCGATTCCGTCTCTCGACTTCGCCCTTCGCCGGTGTCGGGCTCGGCATCGCTGGGTCGTCTGCGCTCGTTTCGATGCTTGCGTGGGCGGGATTTTCCTGGCGGGCCTCCTGGATCGCGAACGCGCTCGTCGCCACGTTCATCGTCGCCCTGCTGTTCTTCCTGCTGCCCGCGCCACAAGCCGCTCCGGCCGCGATGTCGAGCCCGCAGGCGTCGCGCGAGAAACTCTCAGGCCCCCTGATCGCGATCGTCGTCTCATACGGGTTGTTCGGATTCGGCTACGTCATCACGGCGACTTTCCTCGTCGCAATCGTGCGGGAGACGCCGGCGCTCAATCCGCTCGAGCCCTATGTGTGGGCGATCGTCGGCCTCGCTGGCGCCTGCTCCATCGTTTTCTGGTCGTGGGTCGCACAACGCACGACCGATATCGCGGCTTATTGCCTGGCATGTCTCGCCGAAGCGCTCGGCGTCGCGCTCAGCGTCGTCGCGCCGACTGCACCGACAATTATTGTCTCGGGCATTCTGCTCGGCGGAACGTTCATGGCGATTACGGCGATCGGGCTCGGGATCGCCCGGCGCCTCACGCAGATGGCGCCGCAGCGCGCGCAGGGCGTCATGACGAGCGCGTTCGGGCTCGGGCAGATCGTCGGTCCCGCTCTCGCCGGCCATATGCGCGAGACGACAGGAAGCTTCCTTGCGCCGTCGCTGATTGCGGCCGCCGCCCTCGTCATCTCCTGCGCGCTCGGCCTCGTCGTCGCGCGCGCCGACGCAAAGCGACGGTGACCTCAGGGCTCGCCGGGCTTGAACGGCGCGTCTTTGCCGGGCGGGACGCTTTCTTCCGACATCGCCAGAATCATCGCGACGCCCACATAGGTGCCGGCGACGCCAGTGAGGTCGACGACTTGCTGCTCGCCCAGAAGCTTTTTCGCGCGTGCAAAGGTCTCGTCCGAGACTGCATGCTTCTGCGAGAGTTCGGTAACGAAGTCATAAGTCACGGCTTCCTCGGGGCTCATGCCCGAGGGACGCTTGTTCGCCTTCAGGTCGGCGATGATCGAATCTGAAAGTCCGGCTTTCTTCGCGAGAGGCGCGTGCGCATACCATTCGACCTGGCTGCGCCATTGCCGCCCTATGATGAGGATGCTCATCTCGTTGAGCTTCGTCGGCACGGATGTGTGCCAGCGCAGATAGTCGAGCAAATCGTACATGCGTTGAGCATAGACCGGGCTACGCAGCATCGGGTTGTAGGGTCCGGCCAGGCCGACAGAGGAAATCTTCATGATCTTTTCGCCGAGCGGGCGTTGCTGGTCGTTCAATTGCTCCAACGTGAGCTGCGGAAAACGCGGTTCCTTGGCGCGCAAGGGAGCATCGAATGCGATCGAACCAAGCCAGCCGGCGGCGACGCCGAGAACGAGAGATGAAGCGAGACGTGCGCGATTCATGGTTTCCTCCTGTTGTGCTTGGATGTGAGCCTACATGCTCAGGTCGCAGACCGCGAGACTTCCGCGCCCACCCTGCGCGCAATCATGATCTGCGTATCGCCATAGCTGCGAAGGTCGAGCGCCTCGATCTGCGGCGGCGGTTCGATAAGCGCGTCGGTCGATTCCTCGACGACGATCAGAGCGCCGGGCGCCAACCAGTCTCCATCGATCAACGATTTCAGAGCACGGGGGCCAAGGCCCTTGTCGTAAGGCGGATCGAGGAAGGCGAGCGTGAATTTGTCCCCAATGGGGGCGTCGCCGAGCTTGGTCGCATCGCGCCGGAAGATGCGCGTCTGTCCGCCGAGGCCGAGATTGAGAACGTTCTCGCGCAGAAGCGCGCGGGCTTCGGCGCCTTCGTCTACGAACAAGGCGAATTTGGCGCCGCGCGAAACCGCCTCGAGGCCCAGCGCTCCCGTCCCGGCGAAAAGGTCTATGACGCGCGCGTCTTCAACAGCATTCCCGTAACCATGCGCCAGAATGTTGAAAAGGCTTTCACGCAGACGATCGGATGTCGGCCGTATCGCCTGCGAAGACGGTCCCTTCAAACTGCGTCCGCCGAACCGGCCGCCGACGATGCGCATCAGCCCCGTCCGCGCGGCGGCCCTCTCCGCGGGCCGTCGCCTTTTGGCGGCGTCCGGCGCGGGGGCCGCGCGCCGCTCGGCTTTCCGCGCGAAAAGCGCTTGTCGCCGCCTCCCATGTCGTCACGACGCGGAGCGCCCTTGTCGAACCTGCGTCCGACTTCCGGCCGGGCTTCACGCGTACGCGTGCGCGAGGATTCGTCATCGCGGCGCGGAGGGCGGGCGCTTTCGATCTGGCGTCCGGGCCGGCGGTCTCCGACACCCTTTTCACCGACCGTTCGATCGCCGCGACGAGGCCCCCGGCCTTCAAATCCTCGTTCACGCTCTCTGCGATTGTCACGCGCGCCGACACGCGGCGACTCGTCATTGCGGCGCGAAGAACGCGGGCCCTCTTCGTTGCGCGGCGGACGACGATCGCCGAACCGCTTGTCGCCGCCGTTCTTCTCTTCCCGGCGTGGGCCGCGACCCTCGAAACCGCGTGCGCCCTCAGCGCGGTTCTCGCGCGGCTTGCGGCGCATGGGTCTGTCGCCGTCGCGCTCGGCCTTGAAACGGCGCCCGTTGCGATTGTCAGGCGCCGCTTTGGGCTCGGCGGATATAACGCGCTCGACCGCAATTGTCCGGCCCTTGCGATCTTCCGTTGCGCCGCGCTCGACTTTGACACGCTCGTTCTTCAAACGATCTGCGCGCTCGGCGCGTATCGTCGTTACGTGCTTTCGGGCGGCAGGCTTCGGCCGTTCGCGTTTCTTCGGCTCCTCCTCGTCGGACTCGAAGCGACGCTCGCGTGAAAAACGCTCGACGCGGTCGCGAACCAGTCGGCCTGTGCGATCTTCGCTGCGCGGGCGAGGCGACCGTCGTTCCCGGTCCTCCTGCTCACGCGCGGGCGTGTCGAAATCGGCGAGCGATTGCGCGATGAGCGCCGGACCCAGCTGGTCTCGCAGGACGCGCGTCTTGACTTCGTCCACCGCGCCTTCCGCCAACTCGCCAAGCTGAAACGGACCATAGGACACACGGATCAGGCGGTTGACGTCGAGGCCCAGCGAACCGAGCACACGCCGCACTTCTCGATTCTTGCCTTCGCGCAGCCCAAGCGTGATCCAGCTGTTTGCGCCCTGAACGCGGTCGAGCTTGGCCTCGATCGGCGCATAATCGACATCGTCTATGGAGACGCCCTTCGCGAGCGCGTCCAGCGCCGCCTGATTGGTTTCGCCGTGCGCGCGCACGCGATAGCGGCGCAGCCAGCCCGTCGCCGGCAATTCCAGCGTGCGCGCGAGCCCGCCGTCGTTGGTCAGAAGCAGCAGGCCCTCGGTATTGATGTCGAGGCGGCCGACGGACATCAGGCGCGGCAGGTCGGGATGGCGTTCGGCGAGATAGTCGAACACCGTCGAGCGGCCCTCGGGATCGCGATCGGTCGTCACGAGTCCGCGAGGCTTGTGGAATAAAAAAAGCCGCGTGCGCTCACGCGCCGCGAGCGGCTTGCCGTCGATCGTGATGCGGTCCGACGCCGTAACGTTGAATGCGGGGCTTTCCAGCACGCGCCCGTTGACCGCGACGCGCCCGGCCGCGATCCATTCTTCGGCGTCGCGGCGCGAACAGGCGCCGGCGCGCGCCATGGCCTTGGCGATCCGCTCGCCTTCCTGCGCCTTGGGCGGAGGCCCGGCCTTTACTTCTCGCGACGGCCTCTTTCCAAATGGCCGGGATTTTGCCGCTCCGGACTTGAAAGGCCGGCCGCCCTGTCGTTTGTCTCTGTCGTTCATGGGCGTTTGATAGCAGGTCGGCGGGGGAATGGCGAAGAGCGATAACGATCCGATGGCCGCGGCCTTCGCCGCCGCGCGCGAGGCGGCCGAAGCCGGCGAAACGCCGGTCGGAGCAGCGATCGCGCGCGACGGCGAGATTCTGGCCATCGCGCGCAATCGCACGATCGCCGATCGCGATCCGACCGCGCATGCTGAAATGCTGGCGATCCGGCAGGCGGCCAGCGCGCTCGGCTCGGAGCGGCTGGTTGGCTGCGACCTCTATGTGACGCTCGAGCCCTGCGCCATGTGCGCGGGCGCGATTTCGTTCGCCCGTATCCGGCGCCTCTACTGGGCGGCAGGCGACCCCAAAGGCGGCGCTGTCGAAAACGGCCCACGGTTTTTTTCGCAGCCGACCTGCCATCACGCGCCGGAAACCTACGGCGGGATTCGCGAAAGCGAGGCGGCGGACCTGCTCAAAGACTTTTTTCGCGCGCGACGCTGATGCGGCTGAAACTTTCCGAATACAGCAAATGCGCGACGCCGACGGCGGCTATGAGGCCGCCGACGACGCCCGTCGCCTCGATCCCCCAATGTTCGTAGACCGCGCCGGCAATTGACGATCCGATTCCGCTACCGAGATAGATGCCCGCAGCGTTGAGGGCGAGCATCACGCCTTGTGTGTTGGCGTCGAGCGCCATTAACCGCGCTTGCTGCGGCACAGTGAAGCCCCAACCGAACGCGCTCCAGACGAAATTGAGCGCAAGGCCGCCTGCGAGATTGAAGGGGATGAGGGTCATCGCCGGCGACAGCACGCATTGGCCCACGAGGCAGAGCAACAACGCCCTGCCTGGGCCGAGACGGTCTGTCGCACGGCCGGCGACAATATTGCCGAGAAAGCCGCCGACGCCGCCCGCCGCCAGTACCAAAGCGACGCCGTCGCGGCCCATGCCGAGGCGGTATTCAGCGAGCGGCCCCATGAAGGTCATGCCGAGATAGCCAGATGTTGTGATGGTGACGGTGACCAGCACCGCCAACAGGTGACGCGGCGACATCAGCGTGCGGCCGAGCACCGCGAGCGATTGCGGCTGGAACGGCACGTCGCCGGGCGTCGCCAGCGCGGTCGACACGAAGGCGAGCGCGCTCAAGCCGGCCGCGACGAGGAAGGCCGTCTCGACGCCGAATGAGTAGCCGATCATCGCCGCCCCGGGCACGCCGACGACTTGCGCGACCGTCATGCCGGTGAAGACGATCGAAAGCGCTTTGCCGCGTTGGTCGGGCGAGGCGGTCGCCACTGCGACTGCAGCTGCGACCGGCGTGACGACGCCAGCGCCGACGGCCGCCGCGACACGCGCTGCGTACAACATGGTTGCGTTTGTCGCGTAGGCGGTCGCGACATTGGCGAAGACAAAGACAGCAATACCGGTCAAGAGCACGGTGCGCCTGCGCAGCGCGCCGGTCGATGCGATCAGCGTCGGCGACGTCAATGCGTAAGCCAGCGCATAGGCCCCCATTACCCAACCGGCCTCGGCCTTGCTGAGCGACAATTTCTGCGCCAGCGGCGCAAGCAGCGCAATAGGCGCAAAGGCCCCGGCGCCGACGACGAAATTGACGAATGCGAGCGCGATCAACAGGCGAAGCGAGGGCGCTGGCGTTTTCATTTCAGATCGCGCTTGAAGCCTAGATGGCTGTGGGCAAAGCCGATCCGGTGGTAAAACCGATGCGCGTCGATCCGCGCTTTCGAAGTCGTAAGCTGCACGTATGCGCAACCGCGTTCGCGCGCGAGTTCGGTCATATACTCCATCAATTTTTCGCCAAATCCGCGCGAACGCATGTCCGACGCGACGCGTACGCCTTCGACGATCGCACGCATCCCGCCCTGCTGCGTGAGATTTGGGACGAAGGTGATCTGCGCAGTAGCGACGGGGCGGCCCGCGCTCTCGCCGACGATGAGGACATTGTTCGGGTCGGCGTCGATCGCGGCGAAGGCTTCGACGTAACCGTCGACCAGCGGTTCCCCAGGCCTTTCGCGATGTCCGTTGACGGAGTCGTCCGCGATCAACGCTACAATTTGCTCAAGGTCCGCGCGATGCGCGCGGCGAAAGGCGATGTCGGGCATGGGCGGGACTCCTGGCTCACGCGGAGCGCGCGCGGCCGATTGCGACGACGGCAGAGAGGCTTACGAGCGCTGTCGCGACGAGATAGTAACTCGGCGCGAGATTGCTGCCTGTCGATTTGACCAGCCATGCCGCGATCGCCGGCGCGAAGCCGCCGAAGATCGGGACGGCGACATTGTAGCTGAGCGCAAGGCCGGTGCTTCGCGTCTCCGTCGGAAAAAGCTCCGCCATCGCAGCCGGCAAGACGCCACTGTAGGCGGCTTTCAGAAGACTGAGCCAGCAGACGATGGTCGTGATCGACAGCAGCGACGGACTCGCGACCAGAAGCCGAAATGCCGGCCAGGCAGAGATTGCGAAGAGCAGACAAACGGCCGCCATCATCGGCAGGCGGCCGAGACGGTCGGAGAGATGTCCGAAGAACGGCGCGCCTACCGCAAGCAAAAGGCCGCCGATCGTCGTCGCAGCGAAACCGACCGACTGCGACAGATGCAATTCGCGAATAGCGAATGTCGGCATGTACAAGAGGATGTAGTTTGCGCTCGTGGATATCACGATGAGCCCGATCGTCAGGACCAACCGGC
The DNA here is from genome assembly GCA_028868735.1 of Hyphomicrobiales bacterium. Classification (GTDB taxonomy): domain Bacteria; phylum Pseudomonadota; class Alphaproteobacteria; order Rhizobiales; family Beijerinckiaceae; genus JAJXWB01. The sequence goes on from JAGWTW010000092.1 coordinate 14,021, forward strand.
GCCATTGCCCGACGACGAGATCGCGCACGGGCGTATGCGATCGTAACGAATCGAGAAATTCCGGCGCCTCGTTCACACGCCGACGAATGTAGAGTCCGACGGGACCGATCAGAAGACCGAAAACGAAGGGAACCCGCCACCCCCAGTCCAGCAATTGGCGCTCGGTCAGAAGGCTGGTCAGAACGAGCCCGAACAGCGACGCCAGCATGGCGGCGAGCCCTTGTCCGAACCATTGAAAGCTCGCGAAGAAGCCCTTTCGGTCGCTCGAATGCTCGACGAGGAAGGCCGTAGCCGAGCCGAATTCGCCCGCCACTGCGAACCCCTGAATCAGACGGGCGATCAGAACGCCGATCGGCGCGAGCAGACCAATCGCGCCATAGGTCGGCATGACGGCCATCATGCCGGTTCCGATCGTCATCAGCACGATGGAGGCGAGCATGGAGGCCTTGCGTCCGGCGCGATCGGCATAGGCGCCGAGCACGACCGCCCCGATCGGCCGGACGATGTAAGAAACGCCGAAGGTGCCGAGCGCGAGCAGCAGCGACACGGTCTGGTCCGCGTTTGGAAAGAACAATTTGGAAATCGTGACGGCGAAGTAGCCGTAGACGAGAATATCGTACCATTCGAGCGCGTTCCCGATTGACGCCGCCGCGAGAACACGAAAAGTTTCGCCGGCTGCCGGCGTGGTCGCGCTTTCTGAAACTGAGGACATGACGGCTCGCCTGGAGAGAAGGCAACAATCATTCCGGTTTTCGCCCAATCGCGCAAGCGCTCCGGCCCTGCGCGACGGAAGTCGAAGGAGCAAACCTCGTGCAGATGTCGAGCCTCGATTACAAAGCGCGCTATCCGTCCGCGCGCTCCCCGGTGATGGCGCGCAATATCGTCTCGACGTCGCAACCGCTCGCGGCGCAAGCCGGGATTTCCATGCTGCATATGGGCGGCAACGCGGTCGACGCTGCGCTCGCCGCGGCAATGACCTTGACTGTCGTCGAACCGTCCGGCTGCGGCATCGGCAGCGACGCCTTCGCGATTCTCTGGGACGGCGCCAGGCTGCACGGCCTCAACGCGTCGGGCCGCTCGCCGGCCGGCTGGACGCCCGCGCGTTTCGCCGGACATGAGCGGATGCCGGAACTCGGCTGGGACGCCGTGACGGTTCCCGGCGCGGTGTCCGCGTGGATCGCGCTGCACGAAAAATTCGGCTCGCTGCCGCTCGAGACGATCGCCGCGCCGGCGATCGGATATGCGCGCCACGGCTACGCCGTCTCGCCGATCATCGCTGACCTGTGGGCCAGAGCAAAGGACCGGCTCGGCGCGCAACCAGGCTTTGCGGAAACCTTTCTGCCGCAGGGGCGCGCGCCCAAGGCCGGCGAAATCTTTCGCTCCGAAGGCCATGCGACAACGCTCGAACAAATCGTCGCCACGAAGGGCGAGGCTTTCTATCGCGGCGCCATTGCGGAAAAGATCACGGCTTTTTCGGCCAAGCACGGCGGCGCAATGACGCTGGAAGATCTGGGCGCGCACCGGGCGGACTGGGTAGAGCCGCTGTCGCAAAGCTTCGCAGGCGGGGCCGTGCAGGAGATTCCGCCCAACGGGCAGGGAATCGCCGCATTGATCGCTCTCGGCATTCTCGAAGCGACGGGACGCGACAAGGCGAACGTCGACGGCGTCGACACGGTTCATCGCGCGATCGAGGCGATGAAGCTCGCGCTCGTCGACGCTTACGAGCATGTCGCCGACCGCGACGCGATGGCGCTGCATCCGGAAATGCTGCTCGACCCTGTCTATCTTAGCGCGCGTGCGAAACTGATAGACCAGAGCCGCGCGGGCGACCCGCACTATGGACAACCTGCGGCCGGAGGCACGGTGTATCTCGCTGCGGCCGACGCAAGCGGCATGATGATCTCGTTCATCCAGTCGAACTACATGGGCTTCGGGTCCGGCATCGTCGTGCCCGGGACGGGCGTCAGCCTTCAGAACCGCGGCGCGGGCTTCGTGTTGGCGGACGGCCACGTCAATCGCGTTGCGCCGCGCAAGCGGCCGTTCCAGACGATCATTCCCGGATTTGCGACAAATGGCGACGGCTCGCCCCTGATGGCCTTCGGCGTCATGGGCGGCCCGATCCAGGCGCAGGGCCATCTGCAAGTCGCCCAGCGCATCATGGGGCACGGACAGAATCCGCAGGCGGCCGCTGACGCGCCGCGCTGGCGCGTGCTGCAAGGCCGCCGCGTCGCGGTCGAGAGTTCCATGGACGCGCGGCTTGTCGAGGCTTTGCGCGCGCGCGGTCACGAGATCGTCGTCGAGACGCCGGATTCGGCCTTCGCGTTCGGCGGCGCGCAGATCGTGCTGCGCGACGCGGCGACTGGACTTTATGTCGCAGGCTCCGATCCGCGAAAGGACGGTTGCGCGGTCGGGTTCTGATTTATCACGGTGCATTGCGCAGGCATGGTCGAGGGTTCGGTTTTGACGACAGGGGCGAACGGATTCGAGCCGCACGAATTGCGCGCGAGCGCGCTCGGCGAAATCCACGCGCGCCCGTTCGCGGCCATTTCCACGCCGAGCCGCGTCCTTCATTTCGCCTTTACGAGCGACGCCGCCGGCGCCGAACGCGCGGTCGACGATCTGGTCGCGCTCTGCGCCGCGCGTGGATTGCCGACGCCTGACCGGTCGGCGAAGCAGATTCGGGTGGACCTGGCGCCGGCGCGGCTCGCGTTCGAACGGCATGGCGAGTTCTTGACCTATACCTGGATCTTTCCCGGCGAACGCAAGTCGTTCGAACCTTCGCCGGGCTTCCTTCAGGATCCGATGCGGCTCATTGCGCAACCCGGCCCCCTGCTTGCGGCGACGGACCTCCATCTTCTGCCTGCCGCCGACGCGCCAGAGGACGTCGATACGCTCTTCGTCGGGCCGACGGTTGCGGCCTCCTCGATCGACGAAGGGCGCGCGGTCGTCGCGACCGATTTCATGGCCGATACGTTCGGCTTCGTTCGCATCCTCGTCGCCGACAAGAGCCTGTCGCCGTCGAGCGCCGGCGCTCTGGTGCAGCGCCTGCTCGAAATCGAGACTTATCGCATGCTGGCGCTGATCGGCCTGCCGATGGCGCTGCGACTGTCGCCATCGATCCGTCGAACCGAGGCCGAATTGCCGGCTTTGCTCGCTTCAATGGAAAGGGACAGGGGCCTCGCCGCCGACCGCGCATTGCTCGACCGGCTGACTGCTCTTGCGACGGAAGTCGAAACCGGCGCCGCCGAAGGGCTGTTCAGACTTGGCGCGACGCGCGCCTATCACCAACTCGTCGTCGCGCGGCTGGAAGCCATCAAGGAAACCCGTATCCCCCATCATTCGACGATCGGCTCTTTTCTCGACCGGCGACTTACGCCCGCAATCCGCACCTGCGCGACGATCGAGCAGTCGCAGGCCAACCTGTCGTCGAAAATCGCGCGCATCGCCGAACTTCTGCGCACGCGCGTCGACATCGAGCTGGAGAGTCAGAACGCCGACCAGATCAAGCAGATGGCCGAGCGCGTGCGGCTCCAGCTGCGCCTGCAGCAAACGGTCGAGGGGCTCTCGATCGCAGCGATCACCTATTACGTCTCGAGCGTGCTCCACCTTTTGTTCGAGGGCGCACACGGCGCGGGCGCGCAGATCGATCCGGACATTGCGACCGGCGCCGCCGTACCGTTCGTCTTCGCGGTGATCGCATTCGTGGTCTGGCGGATTCGCCATGCCCACAAGGAGTAGGATCAGGCCGCTTTGGCCGGAAAGCCCGCCGCCGTCAGCGCCGCCGTCACCGACGCCGGATCGGCCGAGGTCTCCGCCTCGACGCGGCCGGAGGCGAGGTCGACCGTGACCTTGGAGGCGGCGTCCTGCTTCTGAATGATTTTTTCGACCGAGCGCGCACAGCCGCCGCATGTCATGCCGGATACGTCGAGCGTCAGTTTCGTCATGTTCGGCCCCTGATGTCGGAACATATTCGATTTACACGATATAACGCCGATGCCGGCCGATGCAACCGCGACGCGGCGTCGCGCCTGCGCCTTGACTCGGCGGCTGGCGGACAATAGGGCGCGGCTATGCCCGCAAAAGCCTCCGCCGCCATATCCGGCCTCGCCGCCCTCGCCGCCGATTACGATGTGATCCTGTCCGATGTCTGGGGCGTCGTCCACGACGGGCGCACGCATACGCCGTCGGCCGCCGACGCGCTCGCGCGCTTCCGCTCGAAGGGCGGCACGGTCGTGCTCGTCACCAACGCGCCGCGGCCGTGGAAGCCGATCCAGAAGATGCTCGACAATTTCGGCCTGCCGCGCGAGAGCTACGATGCGATCGTCTCGTCCGGCGACGTCACCGTCGGCCTCGTCGCCGCGCGCGGCCTGGCGCCGCTGCATCACATCGGGCCGCCGCGCGATCTTTCGCTGTTCGACGCCGTCGCCGAACGCGCGGGCGCAAAGCCGCCGCTGCTGCCGCTCGGCCAGGCCGATTATGTCGTTTGCACGGGCCTGTTCGATGATTTCGAAAGCCCCGACCCCTACATGCCGACGCTGCGCGCGATGCGCGAGCGCGACATGGAGATGATCTGCGCCAATCCCGACATCGTCGTGCATTCCGGCCCCGATCTCCTGTGGTGCGCGGGCGCCCTCGCGGAACGCTACGCAGGTCTCGGCGGCAAGGCGATCATGGCGGGCAAGCCGCACGCGATCATCTACGAAGCCGCCTTGAAGGAAGCGCAATCGCTGCGCAAGACGCCGATCGACCGCACGCGCATTCTCGCCATCGGCGACGGGCTCTTCACCGATATACGCGGCGCGGCCTCGCAAGGGATCGACGCGCTGTTCGTCACATCGGGCATTCACCGCGACCTCCTGCATCCGGACGCCGGCGAAGACGACTGGAGCGTCGACGAGGTGGCCTATCGCACGCTGCTCGCCGAAGCCGGCGCTGCGCCGGCCGGGCATCTGCGCGACCTTGTGTGGTGATCGCGTCGGCTCCCCCTTTCCGCGGGGCGGAGTTGAAGGGCGCGCTTCATCGTTCCCGCGTTTTTCGCGCGGGTCGGGCGAACCAGAGGGTCGGGACCGGCGTCGCCGGCCGTGGTAGTTTTTCAGTGCCGGCGACGT
>JAGWTW010000093.1 GCA_028868735.1 Hyphomicrobiales bacterium
CGATGGTCTGCCAATTCTTAGCGAATGCGGCCGCCACGGCCTCGACAGGCGGAAAGAACGGATTCGCCGCCATGCGCGCGGCGATTTCCCAGGCGATCAGCAGCAGCGCTCCGAGAACGAGCGGAGGCAGCAGCGCACGTCTCATTGCGCCCCCGCGAGCGCGGCCATGCGCGCATGCCAGCCGACGGCGAGCCGCAGCAGCGCGAGCACGATTGCATTGACGATGAGGCCTGCGATCATCGCCATGACCAGGCCGGCGAATGTTTCCGGCACACGCAATGTCAGCCCCGCGTCCATCAGGTAGAATCCCAGACCGTCCCGGCCGGCGATCATTTCCGCAGCGATGGCGGCGATGAGCGCAATCGAGGCCGCCATCCGAACGCCCGTGAAGATGGTCGGCAGCCCCGCCGGCAGCCGCACGCGCGCGAGAATGTCCCATTCGCTGTAGCCGAACGAGCGCGCGGTCTGAATTTGGACCGCCGGCGCCGCGCCGAGCGCCTGCGCGGCGTTGAGATAGACCGGCCAGAAGCAGGCGAAGACGAGGATGAAGGCGTAGAGCTTCCATCCCAGCCCCAGGAAGAAGATCGCCAGCGGCGTGATGGCGGCCGGCGGCAAGGGTCGCAGCAGTTCGGCGATCGGGTCGAAGGCGCGGCGTAGAAGATCGTAGCGCGCCGTCAACAGCGCCGTCGCGACTGCGAGCGCGACAGCGGCGGACGCCCCGACCAGCGCGCGCAGGAGCGTTACCAGAAAAGCCGCGACGATCTCCCCGCGCCGGATTTCATCGACGAGCGTTGCCGCGACTTGCGTTGGCGTCGGGAAATAGTCCGATGGTACGACGCCCATGCGCGCGACGAATTCCCAGACTGCGAAAAAGCCTGCGATTGAGAGGGCGCTGCGCAGCCAGGAGCTCATGGGCGGTCAGTGCGCCGCGATGACGTCCTCGGGGCTCATCGGCTTCTTGAGCATGCCGTACTTCTCCATCTTGTCGATGATGATCTTGTAGTCCTGGGGCTTCGGCTCGTTGTCGAGCGCGAATTCGATGTTCAGCTTGTCGACCAGCTGCGGCGGAAAGCGATATTCCTTCAGAAGGATTTCCTTGACGAGCGCATTGTTGGACCCGAGTTCCCTGGCCGCGCGCGTATAGGCCTTCATGATTTCGCCGATCTCCTTCTTGTGCGAGGCGATCCAGCTGTCCGTCGCAAACAGCGCGGAGACGCGGTAGGGCTGCGTCACATGGGCGAGATATCCTTTGCCGAGCACGATCGGATGCGATTTGCCGGCGAGCGCCGCCGTTGCGAACGGTTCGACAATGCAGGCTGCATCGGCCGTGCCGAGATCGAGCATCGCGGGCATTTGCGGGAACGGATTGTTGAGCGCCTTCGAGGCGTCGTACGTGACGCCGGCGCTTGCCATCCAGTCGCGCGCCGCAAGCTCGCACAAGCCGCCCGGCACGCCGGTCGCGATCGTCTTGCCGGCGAGGTCCTTGATCGACTTTATGCCGGACTTTTCGGTCGCTATCATCGAGCCCCACAAGCGTTGCGGCGTCTGCTCGTACTCGAGGCTCATGAAGAATTTGAAGGGTTGGCCCTGTTCGCGCGCGATCAGGATCGGCGTCGGCGCGGCGTAACCTATGTCGGCGGAGCCCGACGCGAGGGCGGCGCCCACGGCGGGGCCGCCAGGCACGGCGATGAGGTCGAGATCAATGCCCTCATCCTTGAAATACCCCTTCTCCTGCCCGTAGAAGAACGGCATGAGATCGAGCGTCTTGAGATAAGCGAAGCGCACTTTGGCGAGTTCGGCATGAGCCGCGCCGGACATGCCGGCGAGCGCCGCGAAGACTGCGACGGTTCTGCGGACTGATCTAGCGTGTGTCTTCATCGTTCGTCTCTCTTGGTGTGTTGGCGATTTCATGCCGTCGTTCGCATTGCGCGAATGAGATTGAGAACGCGCTCGCGCAGCTGCAGATACGCCGGCGCCGCGCGCGTCGCTATCTGGTCGCGCGGGCGCGGCAACGCGACCCTGATATCGTCCACGACATGCGTCGGCCGGTTCGAAAGCACGATGACTCGATCGGCCATGTACAACGCCTCGTCGACGTCGTGCGTGACGAGAAGGCAGGTCTTGCCGAGTTCGGCCGCAAGCTTCAGCAACAGATCCTGGATGTCGGCGCGTGTTTGCGCATCGACTGCGGCCAGCGGCTCGTCGAGCAGAAGCAGGCGCGGCTTTGCGGCGAGCGCGCGCGCAATCGCCACGCGTTGCTGCATGCCGCCGGAGACCTGCCAGGGATAGTGACGGTCGAAACCCCTGAGGCCGACGGCCGCCAGGATCTCCATCGCCCGGTCGCGCTTTTCGACGGTCGTAGCCGCAATTCGACGCATCCCGAACGTCACATTGTCGATATTGCGCCGCCACGGCAGCAACGACCGGCTGTAGTCCTGGAAGATGAGCGCCATGCCGTCCGGCGGCCCGTCGAGTCTGCGGCCCTCGAAAGCGACGGCGCCGGAGTCCGGGCGTCGTAGTCCAGCAAGGCAGGTCAGGAGCGTGGTCTTGCCGCAACCGGACGGTCCGACGACAGAAATGAACTCGCCTTGTTCGGCGCGAAGCGACAGTCCGCCGATGATCTCGGCGCCCCCGAGCGATTTCGTGATCGCGTCGACGTCGAGAACGGCCATGTCGCTTCAACCGAACGCGGGATCGCGACGTGCGCGCCCGCCCCAAGTTGCGTGTTCGACGTTCACGGGCGCGCCTCCGGCCGTGCGCGCGCGGGGCGCCGCGGCGCGGCCTCGCGCGCCGACGTCATTTCCGCATCGTATGCATCGGCTGTCGCCTTCGTCAGTTTGTCGATCAGGCGAAAAATCTCCGTCCGTTCGCGTGCGGTCAATGCATCGAGCAGATGCCCGTTGCGCGCGGTCGTGAACGCGAGAATGCGGTCGTGCTGCCGTCTGCCTTCGGCGGTCAGTCGAAAACGGAGGTTTCGCCAGTCGCCGGGCTCGCGCGCCGACGTCAGATAGCCGCGAGAGGTCAGGGCCTTGAGCGTGCGACTGAGCTGGCCTTTGTCCAGGTAAAGGTAGCGCGCGAGCGCGGCGAGGGTCACTGGCGCAAGGGCGTGGATGGCGCCCAGCGCCCGCCATTCGCCGAGATTGAGATCGAAACGCCGCGAAATCAGCGATTGCGCCTTGCGATCGCTGATGGTCGCGAGCAGCGACAGCCGAAATCCGAGAAGGTCGCGGATGTCGCGCGGCGCGGACGCTTGCTGTTGCTTGCTGCGCTCCGGCATCAAGGCTGCCCGATTGACAAGATCAACATTGAATTTATCAATCGTCCCGATGTGGTCAAGCAGTCTGCTGCAGCGTGCAGCGCGAAACGGAATGCCGCATCGCAACAGGAGGGTCGCGTGCAGAAACGCAATGTGCTTTTCATCATGTGCGACCAGCTGCGGTTCGACTATCTGAGCTGCGCCGGCCACCCCTTCTTGAAGACCCCGAACATAGACGCCCTCGCCGCACGCGGCGTCCGCTTCACGCGCGCCTATGTGCAATCCCCGGTCTGCGGCCCCTCGCGCATGAGCTATTACACCGGCCGCTACATGCGTTCGCACGGATCGAACTGGAACAATTATCCGCTGCGCATAGGCGAGCCCACGCTCGGCGATCATCTGCGCAAGATCGGCGTGCGCACGGCGCTTGTCGGCAAGACGCACATGAAGTCCGATGACGAAGGCATGCAGCGGCTCGGAATCGAACCGGGATCCACGATTGGCGTACTCGCCTCGGAATGCGGATTCGAGCCCTTCGACCGCGACGACGGGCTGCATCCGGCCGCGTACGGCGATCGCAGCGCGCCTTACAATGCCTATCTGCGTTCGAAAGGATACGACGGCAAGAATCCCTGGGAGACGTGGGCTAATTCCGGACTTTCCGAGGACGGCGTTCAGCAGAACGGCTGGCTGCTGGCGCATGCCGACAAGAAAGCGCGGGCCCCGGACGAGGATACCGAGACGCCGTGGACGACGCGCGAGGCCATGCGGTTCATCGACGAGGCCGAGGGCAGGCGTGAAAGCTGGTGCCTCCACCTGTCCTATATCAAGCCGCACTGGCCCTATATCGCGCCCGCGCCCTATCACGACATGTACGGCGCCGCGGACGTGATCCCCGCAACGCGCGACGAGCGCGAACGCGGCAACGATGTTCATCCCGTCTATCGCGCGTTCATGGACTTGCGCGTCTCGCGAAATTTCGCGCGCGACGAGGTGCGCCAGCGCGTCATTCCCGCGTACATGGGGCTGATCAAGCAGATTGACGATCAGCTCGGCCTGCTCTTTGCGTTTCTCAGGGAGCGGGACCTCGAACGCTCGACGCTGATCGTCTTCACGTCGGATCACGGGGACTATCTCGGCGACCATTGGCTCGGGGAGAAGGACCTGTTCCACGACGTTTCGGTGAAAGTGCCGATGATCGTCGTCGATCCTTCGCCGGAAGCCGATGCGACGCGCGGCAGGACGTGCGACGCCCTGGTCGAGGCGATCGACCTGACGCCCACCTTCATTGAATATTTCGGCGGCCAGCCGCCGCGCCACATCGTCGAAGGGCGCTCGCTCCGTGGGTTTCTGCGCGGCGAGCAGCCCCACGAATGGCGTACCCATGTCTTTTCGGAATACGACTACGCAATGCAGGACGTGCGCGGCGCATTGCAACGCCGCGTCGATCAATGCCGCCTGTTCATGGCGTTCGACGGTCGCTGGAAATACGTTCACGCTCCCGGCTTCCGGCCGATGCTCTACGATCTGGAAAATGATCCGCAGGAATTCGTCGACCGCGGCGCGGACCCCGCCTGCGACGGCGTGCGCAGCGCCATGCGTGAGGCGTTGCTGGACTGGGCGCTCGCCGATCACAACCGCATCACAATGCCGGATGCGCGCATCGAGTCCTACAGTTCGGTTTCGCAGCTCAAGGCGGGCGTGCTGATCGGTTACTGGGACGAAAAAGAGGTCGAGGAGGCCCGTCGCAGAGCCGGTCTTGTCTGAGCGATGAGGATCAGAATCCCATCGCAGCGCCGTCGCTGCGCGGATCGCTCGCGCCTTCGAACAATCCGTCGCGCCTGCGCACGACCGCGCCGGCGTGCCCCATGACGCTCGTGTAAGGCGCCGTCAGCTCCACATCGTGTCCCGCCGCGCGCAGCGCTTCATAGAGCGACGGTGGGAACCTCTGTTCCAGTTTCAACGTCACGCTTTCGTCGCCCCATGTCTTGCCGATGAGCCAGCGCGGAGCGGTGATCGCGGTCTGCAAGTCCTGGCCGAACATGGCGTAGCGCGAAAAGACGGCGGCTTGCGTCTGCGGCTGCCCTTCGCCGCCCATCGTGCCGTAGACCATCGTGCGTCCGTCGCCGAAGAGGGCGAGCGCGGGATTGAGCGTGTGAAAGGGCTTGCGTCCGGGCGCGAGCCGCCGCGCCGGATTGCCGCCCGGGCCGAACGAAAAGCTCGCGCCGCGATTCTGCCAGACGATTCCCGTGTCGCGCAGCACGCAGCCCGAGCCGAATTCGAAATAGATGCTCTGGATGAAGCTCGCAGCGATTCCCTGCGCGTCGATCGCGCCGAGCCACACGGTATCGCCTGCCGAAGCAGGTTGCGGCCAGGGCAGCGCCTTCCTGCGATCGATTTTCGCAGCGAGCGCATCGAGCGTTGCGCTGTCGAGAAATCGTTCGGGCGCGCGCGTCATCGATCCGGGGTCGCCGACATGCGCATCGCGCACCAGAAAGGCCTGTTTTGTCGCCTCGACGAGTCCGTGGACATGGTCGAACCCATCCGCCTGCGTTACGCCCAATCGGTCGAACAGCGCCAGGATCATGAGCGACGACAGTCCCTGCGTCGGCGGCGGAAAGTTGAAGAGACGCGCGCCGCGCACGCCGACGGAGAGCGGCGCGCGGCGCGATGCGCGATGACGCGCCAGATCGATCGCCGCGACCGGAGATCCGATGCGCGCGAGATCGGCGGCGATCTCGCGCGCGAGTTCGCCGGAATAGAATTCGTCCGCGCCCTTTGCGCCGATCCGCCGCAGCGTGCGCGCGAGAGCGGGCGTCCGCATCACCGAAGCCGTTTCAGGCGCGCGGCCGTCGACGAGATGGACGTCGGCGAAGCCCGGCGCGTCGGCGAGCTGGTCGAGCTTTTCGATGACGATCGCTTCGTGGCCCGCCGTAACCGGAAACCCGTGCTCGGCGTAAAACACCGCGTCCTCGACCAGACGGGACATCGAGAGCCTGCCGCCGTATTCGGCGGACAGCCGCAACGCCTCGCCCCAGCCCGCGACCGTGCCCGCCACCGTATTTGCCGCGAGCGGACCGCGCCATGGAATGGCGGAAAGGCCGCGCGCGGCGTAGAGCGCCTCCGTCGCCGCCTCGGCCGCCGCGCCGCAGGCGTCGATCGCGACCGGCGGCGCGCCGGCGCGCGAGACGAGCCAGAAGCCGTCGCCGCCGATCGAGGTCATGTGCGGATAGACGACGGCGAGGCATGCCGCCATCGCGACCGTCGCCTCGACCGCGGTCCCGCCTTCGCGCAACACGCGCAGTCCCGCCTCGCTCGCCAGGTGATGCGGCGACGTGACCATGCCGCGCATCGCGCGGGCGGTGTTCAGCATGTGAGGCTCCCGGGACGGCGAGACGAGGCGAATTCGTAACGCATCGCAGCGGAATCGCCAAAGATTTCAAGGGTTGTGATGGTGGGCGCGACAGGGATTGAACCTGTGACCCCTCCCGTGTGAAGGGAGTGCTCTCCCGCTGAGCTACGCGCCCGCTGGCCTTGCGGCCGGACCGGCAGGGTTTAGGCGGGGCGGGGCGCGCCCGTCAAGGCGCAATCGCCGCCACCGCATCCCACAACTCGTCGAAATGCGAGATGGTCCGGTCGGGGTTCAAGTCGCGGACGGGGATGTCGGTATATCCGAAATCGACCGCAACCACGGGAATGCCGAGGCTGCGGGCGGTGTCGATGTCGGTGCGGGAATCGCCCACCATGATGGCCCGCGACACCTCGCAGCCGCTCCGCTGGATCGTGCGTTCGAGAACGCGCGGGTCGGGCTTCGGTATCGCGAACGTGTCCTGCCCGACGATCGCCCGAAATCTGTCGGCGACGCCGAGGGCGGCGAGCAGCTTGCGCGCCGGCGCCTCGACTTTGTTGGTGCAGACCGAAAACGCCCAGCCTGCGGCTTCGAACCTGTCGAGCGCGGCGACGACTCCGGGAAAGAGATGGCTTTCGTCGGCGATATGGGCCTCGTAATGGGCGAGAAAGTCGCCGAACAATTGCTGGAGCTTCTCCGGCGAAAGCTCGACCTTCTGCGCCGCGTAGCCCTTCTGGATCAGCGCGCGCGCGCCGGCGCCGAGCAGGAACCGCGCCTGATCGAGCGGCAAGGGCGCGACGCCTTCGCGTCGCAGGATGTAGTTCAGCGTGCCGAAAAGGTCGCCGGCCGTTTCGGCGAGCGTTCCGTCGAGGTCGAAGACGAGCAGAGGCTTGGCGTCGGACATGGACCGGGTTTGGCGATGGATCGGCGGGCCGTCAACCCTTCGTTAACCATGATGGTTATTGGATCGCGTGGGGTTCACGCATCGTTCCGAGGCCGCGTCATGATTCGTTCATTCGTCCGGATTTCCGCCATCGCGGCTGCTTGTACGGCGTCGGGCGCTGCGCTCGCAGGCTCGTACGAATTTCTGGCTGCGCCCGAGATCGTGCTGAACCGTGTCTATCGACTGGACAAGGCGACCGGCGAGGTCGGCGCCTGCCAGTACGGTCTGAAGGAGGGGACGATCGGCGTCACCCTCTGCTATCCGCCCGGCGAAGGCGCGACGCCCCAGGCGTCCAGCGACTACGCTCTTGTCGCCTCCCGTCACGAGCATGAAGGCGGCGTCTTCCGTGTCGATCTGCGCTCGGGCGCCATGTCCATCTGCTATGTGCTGAACGACGCCGTCGTCTGTACGCCGCCCGGCAAATAAGGCGACGTTCGCCGGCCATCGTTTTGTCGAGCGCAGGCGTCGCGATGGCAGTCGTTCGCTCAGACCGGCGCGTCGCCCGCCAGCGTGATGCGCAACATGGCGCGCCTGGAGCCGTGGTAATCGTTGACCGGATTGTGCAGCGTGCAGCGATTGTCCCACAGCGCGAGCGATCCCGGCCGCCATTGGAAGCGGCAGGTGAATTCGGGTTTCACCTGATGCGCGAAGAGATAGCCGAGGATCGGGGCGCTCTCCTCCTCGCTCATGCCCTCGAACCGCAGCGCGTGCGCCACGTTGACATAGAGGGAAACGCGGCCGGTTTCGGGATGGGTGCGGGCGACCGGATGCGCTGCGGCATATCTCTGCTTCGCCAGCGGCGCCGCGTTTTCCCGCACGCGGTCCTCGCGCGTGCGCGAGACGTCCGCCTTGTCTGATGAATTGAGACAGCGCAGCCGCGTCAGCATCCCGCGCATCCCCTCGGACAAGGTCTCCCAGGCCAGATATTGATTCGCGAAAAGCGTATCCCCGCCGTAGGGCGGAGTTTCGCGCGCGAGCAGCATGGTGGCCATCGGCGGCCGCTCGAGATAGGCGGTGTCGGAATGCCAGACGCCGCCGAAATTGACCGTCTCGTGCTCCCGTTTGATCACCTCGATGATCTCGGGATGGTCCGGCAGCCCTTTGACGAAGGGATATTCCACGGGTTCGCCGAAACGGCGCGCCGTCGCAGCGAACTGGGCAGGCGAGAGATTCTGGTCGCGAAAGAAGATGACCCCATGTTCGAGCCAGATCCGGCGCAATGCGTCGATCAGGGATTCACCGAGCGGCGCAGCAAGGTCGACGCCGGCGATTTCCGCGCCGAGCGCGCCGGCGCAACGCGAGACGCGGATCGCATCCACCGTGTTCATCAGCTCGTCCGATCGCTTGGAACATCCCGGTTCGCAGCGGATCGTAGTCGTCGCAGAGCAGGGGCGGCAAGGCCGCGCCTGGACTTCGCGCAGCAGGCGGCCCTTCGCCGCTCCGGCGCTCCGATTGCGTTTTCGCCCGGAAGCCGATATCCCGCCGCGACGATCCGACGGGAAACGCATGTCGACGGCTCAGGCCATATCGCAGGATGAAGCCAAGCGCCGGGCGGCCGCCCGTGCGGCGGAATTCGTGCGGCCCGGCATGAGGCTTGGCCTGGGCACCGGTTCGACCGCCGCCTTCTTCGTGGACATTCTCGGCGGCATGGTGCGCGACGGCCTCGACGTCGTGGGGGTGCCGACGTCCGAGCGCACGCGCGCCCAGGCCGCCAGCCTGGGCGTCCGGCTTTCGACGCTCGACGAGACGCCCGAGCTCGACCTGACAGTCGACGGCGCCGACGAATTCGACGCGAAGCTGCGCCTCATCAAGGGCGGCGGCGGCGCATTGCTGCGCGAGAAGATTGTCGCGGCGGCCTCCGCCCGCATGATCGTCATCACGGACGCCTCCAAGCAGGTCGACACGCTCGGCAAATTCCCGCTACCGGTCGAGGTCGACCGGTTCGGCCTGGAATCGACGCGCCGTCACGTCGCGAGCGCGGTCGCCCGGCTCGGTCTTGCGGGCGCGCCGACGCTGCGCACGGCCGCGGACGGCCATCCTTTCGTCACGGACGGCGGCCATTGCATCCTCGACTGCGGGCTCGGACGCATTCCTGATCCCGAAGCGCTCGCCGCCGCGCTTGTCGCCATTCCCGGCGTCGTCGAGCACGGCCTGTTCATCGGCCTCGCCAGCATCGTCGTCATCGCCGATGCAGCGGGCGTCCGTACCATCGGCGAGGCGGCGTGACCGCCCTCGCTTCTCTGTTGCCTCGCCTATTCGGGAGAGAAGATTGACATCGAAAAACCTGCTCCGCGCAGCCGGCATAGCCTTCGCGCTCGTCGCTGCGCCCGCGCTCGCGCAAAACGCGGCTCCCGCGCCCGCAACGCCCGCCGCGCCTGCTGCGCCGGCCGCTGAGCCGACGCCCGCCCAGATCGCGCTCGGACGCGAAGTCTTGACCGCCTCCGGCGTTGCGAAATCCTTCGACATCGCCGTTCCTCAAATGCTCGATTCCATCGGCACGCGCGTTACGCAGACGCGGCCGGATCTCATCAGGGATCTCAATGCCGTGATGGAGCAGATCAAGCCCGAATTCGACAAGCGCGTCGACACGCTGATCGACCAGGGCGCGCGCGCCTACGCCAAGCGCTTCTCCGAAGACGAACTCAAGCAGATCGCAAGCTTTTTCAAGAGCTCGACCGGCGCGAAATACGTAGCCTCGCAGCCGGCGATCCTCAACGACCTCTTCGTCGCCTTCCAGGCCTGGCAGCAGCAGATCTCCGGCGACATGATGGCGAGAGTGCGCGAAGAAATGAAGAAGAAGGGTCACGAACTCTGAGCTTGGCTGCGCGGGAGCCGGACGAATGAGCGCCTTCGACTACGATCTGTTCGTGATTGGCGCCGGTTCGGGCGGCGTGCGCGCCGCGCGCATCGCGGCCGGCTACGGCGCCAGGGTTGCCGTAGCCGAGGAATATCGGATTGGGGGCACCTGCGTGATCCGCGGGTGCGTGCCGAAGAAGCTCTACGTCTACGCAAGCCGTTTCCGGGACGATTTCGAGGACGCCGCCGGCTTCGGCTGGACGGTTCCGCCGGCGCGTTTCGACTGGCCGACGCTCGTCGCTGCGAAGGAAAAGGAGATTTCGCGCCTTTCCGGGATCTACGCGGCCAACCTCGAAAAAGCAGGCGTCGAGATGATTTCGTCGCGTGCCGTCCTGACGGGGCCCAACGCGGTCGCGCTTTCGAACGGCCGCCGCGT
Source organism: Hyphomicrobiales bacterium (assembly GCA_028868735.1). Lineage (GTDB taxonomy): Bacteria > Pseudomonadota > Alphaproteobacteria > Rhizobiales > Beijerinckiaceae > JAJXWB01. Next base: position 10,781 of record JAGWTW010000093.1, read on the forward strand.
CAGCGCGAAAGTCATTCTGGTGGCGACCGGCGGCTCGCCGGTCATGGAGCCGGCGATTCCCGGTTGCGATTTCGCAATTTCGTCGAACGAGATTTTCGATCTGCCGAAATTTCCGCAACGGCTCATCGTCGTCGGCGGCGGCTATATCGCGGTCGAGTTCGCCAGCGTTTTCGCGCGTCTCGGCGCGCAGGTGACGCAGGTGTTTCGCGCCGACAACATCCTGCGTGGTTTCGACGGCGATCTGCGCACGCATCTGTCCGACGCGATGCGGCAGGCTGGCGTCGCTCTGAAGCCCGGCGTGCTGCCGACTCGCATCGATCGCGCCGGCGAGGCCTTCCGCGTGACGTTTTCGAACGGCGAGGCGTGCGAGGCCGACCAGATCCTCGTCGCGACGGGTCGTCGGCCGCATACGAAAGGCCTCGGTCTCGAGACGGCGGGCGTCGGCATGAAGCATGACGGGGCCGTAATCGTCGACGAACGGTCGTGCACCAACGTGCCTTCGATCTATGCGGTGGGCGACGTCACGAACCGCATCAATCTCACGCCGGTCGCCATTCGCGAGGGTCATGCCTTCGCGGACAACGTCTTTGGCGGAAAGGACATGACGGTCGACCATCGCAATGTGCCGAGCGCGGTCTTCACGACGCCGGAAATCGGCACGATCGGCCTCACAGAAGAGGAGGCGCGGCGCGATCATGACGTTGTAGACGTCTATTCGGCGACCTTCCGGCCGATGAAGGCGACGCTCTCCGGCCGCGCCGAGAAGACGTTCATGAAGATTCTCGTCGACGGCCGCACGGATCGGGTGCTCGGCGTGCATCTGCTCGGTCACGAGACCGGCGAAATGGCGCAATTGTTGGCGATACCGGTTCGCATGGGCGCGACCAAGAGCGATTTCGACGCCACGATGGCGCTGCACCCGACCGCATCGGAAGAGCTCGTCACCATGCGGACGCGCAGCGCGCGGCACGAGCGCGGCAGCGCGTGAAAATCAGTTCAGAAGATAAACGCCGACGTTGAGCGCGGCGGCGAAGGTCGTCCACGCAAGATATGGCGCCAGCAGCCACGCCGCCGTTTGGTCCAGCGGCCTGAATTTCGAAATGACGACCGCGATCGACGTCCACAGAACGAAGATTGTCGCCAGACCGCCGCCGGGCGACCGCAATCCAAAAAAAACGACGGACCAGAGCGCATTGATGACGAGCTGGACGACGAAGGCGACGATCGCCGCGCCTCGGGCGCTCTTGTTTTCCGGCATGATCAGGATGCGCCAGAACGCGAAGGCCATCAAAGCGTAGAGCGCCGTCCAGGCCGGCCCGAACACCCAGTTCGGCGGCGTGAAGAACGGTTTCGCCAGAGACGGATACCAGCTCTTCAAAGCAGGCGCGGTCGCAATCGACCCCAAGACGGCGCAGGCGACGACAGGCGCAACAGCCGCGAGGCCGAAAAGCCCATCACGTCGCGTCGATGACGATGTCGTCTGCATTGCGCCCCTTCGATTGCCCTCGCCTCAAGGTAAGACGCAAGGCGACGCCGTCAACGCTGTTTGACGGCGGTCGCCGCACGCGCTGGCGCAGGATCGCCGCCCGGCGCGAGCCGGCGCAGCAGGCTTCGAACGTCGCCCGTGCGTCGTTCCGTCACGCGGGACAGTAGAAATGCGATGACGGCGACGAGCACGATCGACCCGATCGCCCAGGCGTAATGAAAGGGCGTCGCCAGCATCTGCCGCCAGTCGGGGCCGAACAGCCGCGCGGAAATGCCCCAGATGAACACGAGAATGCTCATGTGGACGGCATACAGCGTGTACGAAAAGTCGGCGAATACGGAGTGAAACCGTGCGCGGCACCATGCGAAGCCTTCGCCTGCGTCGAAACGCAGCGTCAGCAGCAGATTCGCGAACAGAAGCGCGTTGATCGCGTCGATTGTCTCCTTGCGGGGATGGTCCTCGATCACCGCGCCGCGCGTGACGAGCCTGAGGATGGACACAACCGCGAGCCACAGGAGGAGGGCGATCCATTTCGAACGCAGCAGCGGCCCCGGCGCAAAGCGGATCGCCGCGCCCAGCGCCCAGACGCACGCGCCGAACAGAAAGTAGGAGCCCGGTATGGACAGCGCGACGAGCGCGGCCAAGCCGATCGCAAGACCCGTCCACCGCAGGGCGCCGCCATAGGCGCGCGAGAACGGCGACGCCAGAAGCGCGAAGACGATATAGTACCAATATTCCATACCAAGCGACCACAGCGCGACATCGGTTCCGTAAGTCGGAAACCAGATGCCCTGAAGGCTGACGAGCGTCGTCAATATGTAGGTTGGATTGAATACGCCGTCGTAGAACGGCTGGTCGTAGACGTGCAGTCCTGCAAACAGGCGCCGGCCGGTGGCGTCGAGCAGGAAGACAAGGAGGATTGTCGGGACGAGCACGACGTAGATGCGGCTCGTTCGGTCGATCAGGTAATTGCGCAGATAGGCTTTGCCGTCTCGCGCGCGCTCGAACAGCGCGCCGCCGACCAGGTATCCCGAAAGAACGAAGAACACGACGACCGCGCCGTGTGCGAACGGATAGGCCGTGATGAACCACCAGACATAGACCGGCGCGGCGTGCGGCGCGGTCATGATGTCGCCTTGGTTGACGAAGGCGCCGTGCGCGTGATGCAGCAGCACCATCGACGCTGCGATCCATCGCGCGCAGTCGATGAAACGCGACAATGCGGGGTTCATGCGCTCAACCCGCCGTAGCCGGCTGCTGCGCCGGACGTTCGGGCGAACGCAGAAGATTGTGCGCGACCCGCCGCACGCTTTCAGTCCGCGCCTCGGTCACCCGCGACAGGCCGTAAGCGAGCGCGAGCACCAGGGCGCTTGCGCCGAGGGCGGCCAGGTAGTGGGGCAGGGAAGCGAGTTCCGCATGCCAGCCCGGGTTGATGAGTTCCGCCGTCGCGCCCCAGAGGAAAAACAGGATCGGCAGATGCAGCGCGTAAACCGAATAGCTGAAGTCGGCCATGAACTTGTGCAGCTTCGTGTTGCAGAAGCGGAATCCTTCCCCGGTATCGAAGCGCAAGGTCAGGATCAGATTTGCGCAGAGCAAGGCGTTCAGGCCGTCGACGATCGCCTTTGTCGGGAACTGGTCCAGGGCCGAGCCGCGGACCGTCAGCCGAATGATCACGGACGCCGCGACCCAGAGAAAGAGCGCCAGATATTTCGAACGCATGAGCGGGCGCGGCGCCAGACGCGCCCCGGCGCCGACGATCCACGGCAGGAAGCCGAAAGCAAAATAGCTGCCGGAAAGCGCGAGGACGGCGTAGACCGCAACGCCCGAAAGACCGCCGATGATTTTCGTGGTGCGCGTGTAGGCGAAGGCCATCGGCAGGAAAAGCAGCGGAAAGACCACGTAGTACCAGCATTCCATACCGAGCGACCAAAGCGGCTCGTTGGTCCCGTAGGTGCTGAACCAGATACCCTGTAGGCTCGCGAGCGTCGGCAGCAATAACCACGCCTGGAACGTCTCGGCGAAATGAGGCAGTTCATAGACGCCGCGGCCGGCGAACAGCCAGCGGCCGAGATTGTCGACGCAAAATCCGATCGCGAGGACTGGGATCAGCACGATATAGATGCGCACGATCCGGTCGATCAGATAGCGCTTGAAGAACTTCTCGGGCTTTTTCATCCGCTGGATGACCGCCCCGCCCACCAGCACGCCGGAAAATACGAAGAACATCACAAGGCCTTCGTGCGCAAACGCGAAAGTGATGAAGAACCACCAGACATATTCCAGCGCATGATGCGGCGCGGTCATGATGTCGGCCTGATTGACGAAGATGTTGTGGGCGTGAAAGAGGACGACGAGCAGCGCGGCGATCCAGCGGCTGGCGTCGATGAAATGGGACGTGGCTTTGTTCATCGGCCTTTTCGGTGGGTTCGGGCGCTTATAGACGAGGGGCCGCCTGCCTGCCAGCTTGATCGGGGCGGGCGGTGCGGGGCTTTGGCCTGCCGCCGCGCTCGTGTATAAGCCGCGCTTTCTGTCAGGAGTATGTTGAAATGGCCGCCGACCGCTGGTCGCCCGAGAGCTGGAGAAGCCGCCCGATCGCGCAGGTGCCGACCTATCCGGAGCCCGCCGCGCTCGCCGAGGTCGAGCGTCAGCTCGCCGGCTTTCCGCCGCTCGTTTTTGCAGGCGAGGCGCGCAAGCTGAAACGCGCGCTCGCCCGGGTTTCCGCCGGCGAGGCTTTCCTGCTTCAGGGCGGCGATTGCGCGGAGAGCTTCAGCGAGCATTCGGCCGACAACATCCGCGACTTCTTCCGCGTTTTCCTGCAAATGGCCGTCGTCATGACCTTCGCGGGCTCCTCGCCCGTGGTGAAGGTCGGGCGCATCGCCGGCCAGTTCGCCAAGCCCCGTTCGGCGCCGACCGAGAAGCAGGGCGACGTCGAGCTGCCGAGCTATCGCGGCGACATCGTCAACGACAACGCCTTCACGCCGGAGGCGCGCACGCCCGATCCGCGCCGTCAGCTCGAGGCCTACCGCCAGTCGGCGGCGACGCTGAACCTGCTGCGCGCGTTTGCGACCGGCGGCTACGCCAATCTCGAAAACGCGCATCGCTGGATGCTCGGTTTCGTCAAGGATAGCCCGCAGTCCGGCCGGTATCAGGAGCTCGCCGACCGCATCACCGAGACGCTCGGCTTCATGCGGGCGATCGGGCTCGATCCGGAGCAGCATCAGGAATTGCGGCAGACCGACATCTACACCTCGCACGAGGCGCTTCTGCTCGGCTACGAGCAAGCGATGACGCGCGTCGACTCGACGACCGGCGATTACTACGACACCTCCGGCCACATGATCTGGATCGGCGACCGCACGCGCCAGTCCGACCACGGTCATGTCGAATTCGCGCGCGGCGTGAAGAACCCGGTCGGCCTGAAATGCGGGCCTTCGCTGAAGCCCGACGATCTCCTCCGCCTCGTCGATATCCTGAATCCGGCCAACGAACCGGGTCGTCTGACGCTGATCTGCCGGTTCGGCTCGGACAAGATCGCCGATCACCTGCCGGCGCTCGTTCGCAGCGTCGAACGCGAAGGCCGCAACGTCGTCTGGTCAACGGATCCGATGCACGGCAACACGATCACCGCGGCCGGCTACAAGACCCGCCCGTTCGACCGCATCATGAGCGAAATCCGCTCCTTCTTCGCGATCCACCGCGCCGAAGGGACCTACGCCGGCGGCGTGCATCTCGAAATGACGGGCAAGAACGTCACCGAATGCACGGGCGGCGCTCGCGCGATTTCCGAAACGAACCTGTCGGAAAGCTACGACACGTCCTGCGATCCGCGCCTCAACGCCGAGCAATCGATCGAAGTGGCGTTCCTCGTGGCCGAACTCCTCAAGGAGGAGCGCCAGGCGCGCGGGCTGCCCGAGGTCGACGCGGCGGAATAGCGGGCCTCAGAGCAAAGCCGGCGCGGGAGTCGGGCGTCTGATGTCCCAGGTCATCGGACGCAGCCGCACCATGGCGGCGTCGCCGGCGAGCACTTCGTAGCGCGTCGCCGCGCCGTCGCGCCGGAACCAGATGTCGAGCTCCTGCCTTCCGGCGCGCAGACCGCGCAACGCAGGATCGAACATCCGACTGACCTCAGCCTCGTCCGAGACGTCTGCTTCGAGCGCGATCGCCTGGGGGCGCTGCGGAAGCCTGGCGGCGGCGGAAGGACCGAAGTTCTGTCGTTAGTCGCTGTCGCGTCCGCTCTCATACCGGACGAACCCTTGCGCTTGCCGTCAGGTTCCAGCATGTCGCAGAGTTAATCATTTCCGCAATGATGGCCTTGTCTGTTTGCGAATGCGCAAGGCCAATATCGATCCTATATGTGCGCCATGTGCAAACTCCCGACCCTTTTCGTCTCCCATGGATCGCCGAATCTGATCCTTTACGAGAGTCCGGCGCGTTCGTTTCTCGCGGGACTGGGCGCAAGTCTGGCGCGCCCGGAGGCCATACTCGTCATGTCGGCGCATTTCGAAACGGCCGCGCCTGTCGTCGTGACGAACGAAAAGCCCGACATGATCTACGATTTCGGCGGGTTCGAGCCGGAGCTCTACACGATGCGCTACGATGCGCCGGGCTCCATCCCGCTTGCGATCGAGGCGGCGCAGCTCGCTCAGGCCGCAGGAATTGCGACGCAGGCGGCCACCGGACGCGGTTTCGACCACGGGACATGGATCCCTCTGAAGTTGATGTATCCGGACGCGGACATCCCCGTCGCCCAGATCTCCGTGCAGCCGCGCATGAACGGGTCGCATCACGCCGCGCTCGGCCGCGCGCTCGCGCCGTTGCGCGAGAAGGGCGTCCTGATCGTCGGTTCGGGCAGCCTCACGCACAATCTGCGCGCCTATTTCCAGGGGCGTTACGCCGAGGATGCGCCGGCGCCTGATTGGGTGGTCGGCTTCGACGAATGGGTCCGCGAAAAGGCCGAGGGCGGCGATCTCGATGCGATTTCGCGCTACGACAGCGCCGGCCCGTTCGCGCGCGAAAACCACCCGAGCCCTGAGCATTTCCTGCCCATGCCGTTCGCATTCGGCGCGGCCGGCGAAGGCGCCAGAGGCGAGCGCATCCATGCCTCGCACCAGGGCGGCGTGCTGATGCTGGACGCGTATCGCTTTCAGTAGCCGCGAAAGCCGGATTTGCGCGAATTCCGATGACCGGTAGATTGCGCGAGCCGCTCGAAGCCGGCCGCAGGGATCATCGAAGGAAGGCTCATGCCTGTTCCGCCGTTCGCAGGGCCGCTGATACGCCTTCATCGAGACGACAACGTGCTGATTGCGCGCGCGCCGATCGGTGCGGGCGCTTCGTGCGCTGCTGACGGGCTTGTCGCCCAAAACGACATTCCGGCCGGGCACAAGCTCGCCGCGCGCAGGATTGCGGCCGGCGCGACCATCAGGAAATACAACACCACTATCGGCGTCGCGGCGCGCGATATCGCGCAAGGCGAGCATGTCCATACGCACAATATCGCGCTCGCGGCCGGCGATCTCGATCCGGACTTTTGCGCCGACGTGCACCCGGTCGATTTCGTGCCCGAAACCGCACAGGCCACGTTCATGGGCATCGTTCGGCCGGACGGCCGCATTGCGACGCGCAATTACATTGGCGTTCTGTCGTCCGTGAATTGCTCGGCGACCGTTATCAAGGCGATCGCTGCGCATTTCACGCCGGAACGACTTGCCGCCTATCCCAATGTAGACGGCGTCGCGGCTTTCGCCCACACGACGGGCTGCGGCATGTCCTCGCCGAGCCCGCATTTCGATTTGTTGCGGCGTACGCTCGGCGGCTATGCGCGCCACCCCAACATCGGCGCTGCGCTCATCGTCGGTCTCGGCTGCGAGCGCAATCAGGTCGCGGGTCTTCTGGATTCGCAGGGGCTCGCCGCCAGCGAAAACGTGCGTTCGCTCGTCATGCAGGAAGCCGGCGGTACGCGCGCGTCGATAGCCGCAGGCGTCGCGCTGATCGAGGAGTTGCTGCCGATCGCCAACGCCGTCGCTCGCCAGCCGGTCAGTGCGCGTCATATCAGCGTCGGATTGCAATGCGGCGGCTCCGACGGGTTCTCGGGCATATCCGCAAATCCCGCGCTCGGCGCCGCGATGGATATTCTCGTCAGGCACGGCGGCTCCGCCATTCTTTCCGAGACGCCGGAAATCCATGGCGTCGAACACATTCTGACGCGCCGCGCGGCGACGGCCGAGGTGGGCAGGAAACTCCTCGATCAGATCGAATGGTGGAAGCAATACACGAACGGGCACAACGGTCAGTTCAACGGCATGGTCGGACCCGGCAATCAGGCCGGCGGCCTGTCGAACATCGTCGAAAAATCGCTGGGGTCGGCGATGAAGGGCGGGACGACGCCGTTGCAGGGCGTCTACGCCTATGCCGAGCCGATCGCGCAAACCGGCTTCGTGTTCATGGATTCGCCGGGCTACGATCCGGTCTCCGCCACGGGTCAGATCGCGAGCGGGGCAAATATCATCTGCTTTACGACCGGGCGCGGCTCGATGTTCGGTTCGCGGCCGGTCCCGACGCTCAAGCTCGCGAGCAATACGCCCATGTACCTGAGGCTGCAGGAGGACATGGACATCAATTGCGGGCGTGTGCTCGACGGCGAGGCCGATATCGAAGCGATGGGCGAAATCATCTTCCAGCACATCCTGCGCACCGCCTCCGGCGTACAGACGAAAAGCGAGTCGCTCGGCCTCGGCGGCGAGGAATTCGTGCCCTGGCATCTGGGCATCGTGAGCTAGAGCGAGGCCTGACCGGTTTCATAAGCCGCGCAGCGCGATTCAAAGGGT
>JAGWTW010000094.1 GCA_028868735.1 Hyphomicrobiales bacterium
GGCTGTGGCCGCCGGCGGCGGCGATCTCCAGCGCGCGCTTGGCGCTCTCCTGCCCCTTGATGTCGCGCAGGTCCGGCAGCAGGCCGTCCGCACGCCCGGCTGCGGGCGGGAGAGCACCTGCGTCCCCCGGAAGTGGTTGGCGAGCTGGATGAGGGAGCGCGGCGCGATCACCTCGATGTTCTCCGACGCCCAGGCGGCCTCCGGCCCGCATTCCCGTGGGCAGATCAGCCCGTGCCCGCGGGCGTTCGCGGCGACCGCGGCCGGCAGCACGCCCGCCACCGGCGTCAGCGAGCCGTCGAGCGCGAGTTCCCCCAGCACCGTGAAGCCGCCGAGCGCGTCGGCCGGCAGGGCGCCGATCGCCGCCATCATGGCGAGCGCGATCGGCAGGTCGTAATGGCTGCCCTCCTTGGGCATGTCGGCCGGCGCGAGATTGACGGTGATGCGCCTGGCCGGCAGCGCCAGCCCGGAGGCGACCAGCGCCGACCGCACCCGCTCCTTCGATTCGGCGATCGCCTTGTCCGCGAGCCCGACGATGGTGAAGCCGACATTGCCGCCGGAAAGCTGGACCTGCACGTCCACCGGGCGGGCCTCGATGCCCTCGAACGCGACGGTCGCGACCCGAACCACCATGACAGCCCCGCCTGAAACGCCTCGAAAAATCAGACGCAGCCTAGCGGGCGTCGCGTCGGCGCGCAAGAACATTTAGAGAACATGCAAACGCGCTCGCGCCGACGGACGAAGCCTGTATTCTGCGCCGCCTCAACGCAAGGGAACGCCAGCATGACCGCCAAAGCCTTCGCCTCGACCGGCGACCTCGGCCCCAAGGAGATCACCTTCAAGGAGATCGGGCCGGATCTCTACGCTTTCACGGCGCAGGGCGATCCCAACACCGGCGTGATCGTCGGCGACGACGGCTGCATCGTGTTCGACGCGCAGGCGACGCCGGCCATGGCCAAGGACGTCATTTCGCGCGTGAAAAGCGTGACCGACAAGCCGATCAAATATGTCGTGCTCTCGCATTATCACGCCGTGCGCGTGCTCGGCGCGTCCGCCTATCAGGCGCAGGGCGTCGTCGCGTCGCTCGAAACCCGCAGGCTGATCGCCGAGCGCGGCAAGCAGGACTGGGATTCCGAATACGGCCGCTTCCCGCGCCTGTTCCAGGACGCCGAGAGCATTCCCGGCCTCACCTGGCCCAACATGGCGTTTGCGACGGAAATGTCGCTGTGGCTCGGCAAGCGCGAGGTGAAGCTGCTTCATCTCGGCGCAGGCCACACATCCGGCGACATCGTCGCCTGGGTGCCGGACGCCGAGGTCATGTTCACCGGCGATCTCATCGAATATCACTCGGCCTGCTATTGCGGCGACGCGCATCTCAGGGAATGGCCGACCACGCTCGACGAGATCAAGGCCTTCGATCCGCGCGCGGTCGCGCCCGGCAGAGGCGACGCGCTCGTGGGAACGCAAACGGTGAACGAGGCGATCGCCATGACCCGCGATTTCGTCACCAACCTTTACGGCACGGCGGAACTTTCTGTCGCGCGCGGACGCTCGCTGAAGGAGACGATGGCCGCGACGCGCGAAGTGATGGATCCGAAATTCTCGTCCTTCGCCATCTACGAGCATTGCCTGCCGTTCAACGTGTCGCGCGCCTATGACGAGGCTTCGGGAATAGACGATCCGATCATCTGGACCGACAAGCGCGACCGCGAGATGTGGGCGGCGCTGCAGGGCTGACGGCGGATCGCGCCTTCATGACGCACGCAGAATTCGTCGCGCTTCTCGAGCGGTTCACGCGAACGGCGGAAGCCGGCGACGGGGACGGGTTTGCGGCCTGCTTCACGCCGGACGCGGTCTATCACGACTACATCTATGGCGATCACATCGGCAGGCCCGAGATCGCAGACATGATGACGCGTCTCTTTCACGGCGACGCCGGCCCCGATTATCGCTGGGAAATGTTCGACCCCGTCGTGAACGGCGATCTGGGCTATGCGTGGTCGCTTTCGTCGTTCACCTCCACGCGCGAAGAGTTCAAGGGAAAGCGCGTCGTGATCGACGGCATGAGCCGCTTCCGGCTGCGCGACGGCTTGATTTGCGACTATGCGGAATCGGTGAACGGCGGGCTCGCCATGACGCAGCTCGGCGTCGCGCCGGAGCGTATGGCGAAAGTGTTCGCCAAATGGTCGGGCTGGCTCGAGGCGCGGCCGGAGACGAAGGACTATCTGAGCCGGACGAAGGGAACCCGGCGCAGATAGCCGCTCTACGCTTTCTCCAGATAGCTCGCCCGCAGCGTCGGCTTGTGCACTTTGCCCGTCGCATTGCGCGGCAGCGCGTCGATGAACTGCACGCGCGAAGGGCATTTGAACTTGGCCAGCCGCTCGCGGCAATGCGCGATCACCTGCGTTTCCGTGAGCTGCTGGCCCGGCTTCACCGCGATGATCGCGAGGCCCGTCTCGCCCCATGTCGCGTCGGGCTCGCCGATGATCGCCGCCTCGGCGATCTGCGGCAACTGGTAGAGCACGTCCTCCACCTCGGCCGGATAGACGTTCTCGCCGCCGGATATGTACATGTCCTTGGTGCGGTCGACGATGTAGTAGAAGCCGTCCGCATCCTGCCGCGACGCGTCGCCGGTATGGAACCAGCCGTCGGTGAACGAGGCCTTGTTGGCGTCCGGGCGGTTCCAGTAGCCCGGCGTGATGTTCGGGCCCTTGACCCACAACTCGCCGAGTTCGCCCTGCTTCACGTCATGGCCGTCGGCGTCGACGATGCGCAGGCCGCCGTGCAGGACAGGCCGTCCGGCCGAACCCGCCTTGCGCGCGGAGTCCTCGGCGTCGAGAAACAGCACGGCGGGGCTCGTCTCGGTCATGCCGTAGCCCTGCATCAGCGCGCAGCCGCGCGCCTCCCAGATCTTCAGGAGCGGCACCGGCATGGGCGCGCCGCCGACGCCGGCGACCTGCAGGCGCGAGAAGTCCGAACGGTCGAACGCCGGATGCTGGCACATGAACTGATAGATCGACGGCACGCCGAAGAAATGCGTGAGGCCGATCGCGGGATCGCCGATGATGCGCAAGGCCTCGCCGGGATCGAACGCGCGCATGATGATGTTGCAGCCGCCGGCGTGAAACACGGGATTGACGTAGCAATTGAGTCCGCCCGTATGGAACAGCGGCAGCACGCACAGATGCACCGTGCGTTGCGTGACGAAGACGGGGATGCCGAGATTGACCGCATTGATGAAGTTCATCAGATGCGTCGTCTGCGAACCCTTCGGCTTTCCGGTCGTGCCGGACGTGTACATGATCGTGCAGACGTCATCCATCGCGCAGGTTTCGCGGCGCGCGAGCCGCGGCGAGGCGGCGATGGCGGCCTCGTAGGGCGCGCCGAATTGCAGGAGATGCGCGATCGCGCATTGTTTCTGCAACTCGGCCGCCATGCCTGCGAAATCCTGGTCGTGAACGAGCGCGACCGGCGCCGCGTCGCCGACGATGAAGGCGAGTTCGTGGATGGTGAGGCGAATGTTGACGGGCGTGAAGACGGCGCCGAGCCGGAAGCAGGCGAACTGCGTTTCGAGTATGTCCGTCGTGTTGGCGGCCAGCACGACGACGCGCTCGCCCTTCTTCACGCCGAGCGTCGCCAGATGGGCCGCAAGCCGGTCGATGCGCTCGTCGAATTGCGCATAGGTGAAGCGGCGCTGCGTCGAGAGGTCGATCGCCGCCGTGCGATGGCCGCGCGCTTCCGCGTGATGGGCGATCCAGTCGTAATAGGCGAAAGCCATGTCCCCTCCCGTTCCGCTGTGCGGATTTTCCTTGAGGCGCGATCATCCAGCCTGTCCTACGATTTTGCCACAAGATTCTCTGGCCAGTGTCGGCAAAAATGATAGTCTCCCGCCGCTTTGCGAAACGGGGCGCGGTCGACGCCCGGCAAAGGGGAGAAACTTATGGCGAGTGGCAAGATTGCGGGCGTAAAGGGCTTTGCGCTCGGCGCGACCCTGGCGATAGCGCTGACCGGCGGCGCGCAGGCGCAGAAGAAATACGATCCGGGCGCGAGCGATACCGAGATCAAGATCGGCAATATCGAAGCCTATTCGGGTCCGGCGTCGGCCTATGGCGTGATCGGCAAGACCGAGGAAGCCTATTTCAAGATGATCAACGATCAGGGCGGCATCAACGGCCGCAAGATCAACTTCATCTCCTATGACGACGGCTACTCGCCGCCGAAGACCGTTGAGCAGGCGCGCAAGCTCGTCGAGAGCGACGAAGTGCTCGCGATCTTCAATCCGCTGGGCACGCCCACCAACATATCGATCATCAAATATCTCAACGCCAAGAAGATGCCGCATCTCTTCATCGCGGCCGGCGGCACGATGTTCGGCAACTACAAGCAATATCCGTGGTCGATGGGCTGGCAGCCGAACTACCAGAGCGAAGGGCGCATCTACGCGAAATACGTCCTCGACAATTTCCCGAACGCCAAGATCGGCATCCTCTCGGCCAACGACGACTTCGGCAAGGACGCCTTGAAAGGCTTCCTCGACGGGCTCGGCGACAAGGCCGCGAAGATGATCGTCGAAAAGACGACCTACGAGAGCAGCGATGCGACGGTCGACTCGCAGATACTCAAGCTCAAGGGCTCGGGCGCAGACTTCTTCTGCAATTTCTCGACGCCGAAATTCGCGGCGATGGCGATCAAGAAGATCGGCGAGCTCGGCTGGCATCCCCAGCAGATCGTGCATTCGGTGTCGCTGTCGGTCGGCGCGGTGCTGAAGCCCGCCGGTCTCGAAAACGCCAAGGGCATCGTGACGGCGGCCTATTACAAGGATCCGGACGATCCGGCCTTCAAGGACGACGCCGGCGTCAAGGGATGGAAGGAGTTCCTCGACAAGTACATGCCCGGCGCCGACAAGAGCAACTCGAACTACGTCTACGGCGTCATGGCGGCGCAGACGATGGTGGAGACGCTCAAGAAGGCCGGCGACAATCTCACGCGCGAAAACCTGCTGAAGGCGGCCGAAAGCCTCGACGTCGAACTGCCCATGCTCCTGCCCGGCATCAAGGTGACGACCGGCCCGCACGATCACTACCCGTTGAAGCAGATGCAGATGCAGAAGTTCGACGGCGAACGCTGGGTGCGTTTCGGCCCGATCCTGAAGGGCGAAGTGACGGTGGATTGAGCCGTCTTCGAACGTCAAACGGAAAAGCCGGCCTCGCGCCGGCTTTTCTTTTTACACCGCCGTCCGCTGCCTGAGCGCCGCCGACAGCGTGCCTTCGTCGAGATAATCGAGTTCGCCGCCGACCGGCACGCCGTGCGCGAGCCGCGTCACTTTCACCTCGAGCGGCGCGAGCAGGTCGACGATGTAATGGGCCGTCGTCTGTCCGTCGACCGTCGCGTTGACGGCGAGAATGACCTCGCGCACGCCGTCCTCGCGCACGCGGGTCGTCAGCTTTTCGAGATTGAGGTCTTTCGGCCCGACGCCGTCGAGCGGCGACAGCACGCCGCCGAGCACATGATACTTGCCGCGGGTCGCGCCCGCCCGCTCCAGCGCCCAGAGATCGGCGACCGTCTCCACCACGACGAGCGTCGAGGAATCGCGCCGCGCGTCGCGGCAGAGATTGCAGGGGTCGCTCGTATCGATATTGCCGCAGGTCGAACACACGACGATTTTTTCGCGCGCGACCTGCAAGGCGTCGGCGAGCGGGCCGAGCAATTCCTCGCGCTTGCGGATGAGATGCAGCGCCGCGCGCCGCGCCGAGCGCGGCCCGAGTCCGGGCAGGCGCGCAAGCAGCTGGATCAGCCGCTCGATCTCGGGTCCTGCGACGCGTTCGGCCATGCGGTCAGAACGGCAGCTTCATGCCGGGCGGCAATGGCAACCCGGCGGTGACGGCCTTCATCTTTTCGGCCGCGGCTTCTTCGCCCTTGCGGCGCGCGTCTTCGGCGGCGGCGACGATCAGGTCCTCCACGATCTCGCGTTCCTCCGGCTTGAACAGCGCATCGTCGATCGAAACGCTCTTCATCGCGCCCTTCGCGCTCATCGTCACTTTCACCATGCCGCCGCCGGACTGGCCTTCGACGATCACATTGTCGAGTTCGGCCTGCAGATCCGCCATCTTGGCCTGCATCGCCTGCGCCTGCTTCATCAGGCCCATGATGTCTTTCATTGCTCTCTCCTGAAACTCAGTCGTCGTCGCCGGATTCGTCGTCGTCGGCGTAGATCACATCGTCCGCGCTCTCGGGGCCGGCCGGCGCTGCGGCCTGATCCATCGCCTCGCTCGCGTTGCGGACGGAGACGATTTCGGCGCCGGGAAATTTTTCCAGCACGGCGCGCACCAGCGGATCGGCCGCGACGCCGCGCTGGCGCTCGCGTTCCTCCTCGGCGCGCCGTTCCGCGATGCTCGGATAGCCTTCGCGGTTCGACAGGGCGACGATCCAGCGCTCGCCGGTCCATTCCTGCAGGCGGCGCATCAGCACCTGCGGCAGATGGGTCGAGCCGCCGGGCGCAAGCGAGAACTCGACCTGGCCCTGTTCGAACCGCACGAGACGAACGTCGCGTTCGAGCAGGATCTTCAGCTGGATGTCGCGCTCGGCGGCTGCGCGCGCGATCACGTCCTCGAATTTCGCGAAGCTCGCGCGCGGGGCGGAATCGGGCGCCGGCGCGGCCTGCATCGCCGTCGCGCGCGCCGCGCCCGCATCGCCCGCAAAGCCTGCGCGCGGCGCCGTCGCCGCCATGGTCGGGGCGGGCCGTCCGGTCGCAGCCGGCGCAGGCGCCGCGCCTGCGCTCTCCGGCGCGCCCCAGCCGAGCTTGCGCAAGGCGTCTTCGGGCGTCGGCAGGTCGGCGGCATAAGCGAGGCGCACGAGCACCATGTCGGCGGCGGCGAGCGGCCGCGCCGATTCGCGGGCTTCCGCAATGCCCTTCATCAGGATCTGCCAGGCGCGGTTGAGCACGGGCATGGCGAGCTGGCCGGCATAGGTCTTCGCGGCCTTCGATTCCTCCGGCGGCGACGCCGCGAAGGCCGCGTCCGGCGTGATTTTCGCGCGGGTGACGAGATGGACGAATTCGGCGATCTCCGTCAGCACCTGCGCCGGATCGGCGCCTTCGTCGTATTGCTGTTGCAGTCCCTCCAGCGCGCGCGCGACCTCGCCGCGCATCAGCGCGTCGAAAATCTCGATGACGCGCGCCTTGTCGGCGAGGCCGAGCATGGCCCGCACTTCCTCGGCCGGGATCGTGCGGCCGGGCCCGCCATGCGCGATCGCCTGGTCGAGCAGCGACAGCGAATCGCGCACGGAGCCTTCCGCGGCGCGCGAAATCAGCGACAGCGCATCCGGCTCGATTGCGACGTTTTCGGCCCTGCAGATGCGGTCGAGATGGGCGACGAGCGTCGCCGGTTCGACGCGGCGCAGATCGAAGCGCAGGCAGCGCGAGCGCACCGTGACCGGCACCTTCTCGATCTCGGTCGTCGCGAAGATGAATTTCACATGCTCCGGCGGCTCTTCGAGCGTCTTCAGAAGCGCGTTGAAGGCCGACTTCGAAAGCATGTGCACTTCGTCGATGATGTAGACTTTCGTGCGCGCGACGGCGGGCTTGTATTTCGCGCCCTCGATGATCTCGCGCACGTCGTCGACGCCGGTGTGGGACGCCGCATCCATCTCGATCACGTCGACATGCCGGGAATCGATGATCGCCTGGCAATGTTCGCCGAGTACGGGCATGTGGACGGTCGGCCGGTCGATCGCGGGCGCGCCGTCGTGCGCCGGGACGGAATAATTGAGCGCGCGGGCGAGGATGCGGGCGGTCGTCGTCTTGCCGACGCCGCGCACGCCCGTGAGCATATAGGCCTGGTGCACCCGGCCGAGCTCGAAGGCGTTGGTGAGGATGCGGACCATCAGGTCCTGGCCGATCAGCTCCTCGAAATTCTTCGGGCGGTACTTGCGCGCGAGGACGCGGTAGCCCGCGGATTTCTCCGCTTGCGGCGCAGGCTCGAGGCCCGGAAAGAGCCCGCCGGCCGCGCTGTCGTCGTTTTGCGGGCTTTCGTCCGTCATGGGCGCGCGGGTCACGGGTTCGAGCTGGTCAGCCTGCACTGAAGGCCGCGCGCGACGCGGCGGCGAGGCCGGAAGTGGGAGGCTGGACAGAGACCCGCCCGGTCTCGTTAGGGCTGCTTCCTTCCGGACCTGACCCGGTTGGCGAGTGGTGCGTCCACCGCCAACCTCCCGCGCCTTATGTGGACCATGAGGGGGGCCCGCGCAAGGGGCCTATTCCGCGTCCGCCTGCCGTTCCGGGGCGGCCTCGGCGAAGGCCGGAAGCGCCCTGGCGGCCGCCTCCGCCCGCAGGAGCCGCGGGAACGCGGCGACGTCGACGCCGAAGCGGCGGGCGTTGGCGAGTTGGGGCGTGAGGCAGATGTCGGCGAGCGTCGGCGTCGCCCCGAAACAGAACGGCCCCGGCTCGTCCGCGACGAGCGTCTCGCAGGCTTCGAGCCCCTCCGCGTTGACCTGCCGCGCCCAGTCCTGCACTTGCGCCTCGGCGAAGCCGAGCCCGCGCAGCCGCGCCAGAACCTTCAGGTTCTGCACGGGATGGATTTCGCAGGCGATCGCGAAGGCGAAGGCGCGCACGAGCGCGCGCCGGAAGGGATCCTTCGGCAGAAGAGGCGGCGCCGGATGCGTCTCGTCCAGCCATTCCATGATGGCGAGCGATTGCGTCAGCACGCGTCCGTCGCCGGTCTCGAGCGTCGGCACCAGACCCTGCGGGTTGAGCGCGAGATAATCCGGCGCGCGCTGCTCGCCCTTGCGCAGGTGATGAGCGACGTGGTCGGCGCGCAGACCCTTGAGGTTGAGCGCGATGCGCACGCGATAGGCGGCGGACGAGCGGAAATATCCGTGAAGGCGCATGATCTTTCCTTTCATGTTCTTTCGCCGCGCCGCACGCGCGTTTCGCATCGCCGCCACATTGCCGTCGCCCGTTGTCCAGTCAACGCAAATTGACAGCAATCTGAAATTCAGTACGCTTGCAAAAAAAAAGGAAGAACGTCGAGGAGAGGGAACGCGACTGGCGCGACGGGCTCGCGCGACGCTAGTCTCTCTCGCCGCCAGCGCTGGTCAAGACAAGAGAGATCGTCATGAATTTCGTGGTTGCGCCGCCCGCCGTCACATCCATCCCCGTTTCAGGGAGCGACGACCGCTTTCCTGTTCGTCGCGTTTTCTGCGTCGGCCGCAATTACGAGGCGCATGCGCGCGAAATGGGCAGGGATCCGACGCGCGAGCCGCCCTTCTTCTTCACCAAGCCCGCGGACGCGGTCGTGCCGAACGGCGCCGCCGTCCCCTATCCGCCGGAGACGAAGAACCTGCATCACGAGATCGAGCTCGTCGTCGCCATCGGCAAGGACGGCTTCGAGATTCCGGAAGACAAGGCGCTCGATCACGTCTTCGGCTACGCGGTCGGCATCGACCTTACGCGGCGCGACCTGCAATTCGCGGCGCGCGATCTCGGCCGCCCCTGGGACTGGGGCAAGGCCTTCGACAATTCCGCGCCGATCGCGCCGCTGCAGCCGGCCGCCAGGATCGGCCATCCCGCGAAAGGCCGCATCTGGCTCTCCGTCAACGGCGCAATCCGGCAGGACGCCGATATCGCCGATCTCATCTGGAGCGTGCCGGAGATCGTTTCGATCTGCTCGCGCTCGATGCGGCTGAAGGCGGGCGACATCATCATGACCGGCACGCCGGCCGGCGTCGGCGCCATGGCGGCAGGCGACAAGGTCGAGGGCGGCGTCGACGGCGTGGGAACGATCTCGATAACGATCGCGCCGCCGGCGAAGTAAGGTTCGAACGAACGAATTCGGGAGGAATGGACATGCGCATTGTTCTCGCGCCGGCGCTGGCGCTTACGTTGCTTTCGAGCGCGGCTTTCGCGGCCGACCCTGTGAAGATCGGCTTCCTGTCGACCTTCTCCGGACCGTCCGGTCAGCTCGGACAGGAATTGCTCGACGGCTTCAATCTCGCGCTCGAACAGAACGGCAAGACGATCGGCGGCCGGCCGGTCGAAGTCATTCAGGGCGACGACCAGGCCAAGCCCGACGTCGGCCGCCAGGTCGCCGACAAGATGATCGAGCAGAACAAGGCGCAGATCCTCACCGGGATCAATTTCTCCAACGTCATGCTCGCCGTCGCCAAGCCCGCGCTCGACGCCGGCGCCTTCATCGTCTCGTCCAACGCAGGCCCGTCGCAATATGCCGGCGCGCAGTGCAATCCGCATTTCTTCGCCGCCTCGTTCCAGAACGACACGGCGTCGGAAGCGATGGGCGTCTACCTGACGGCCAAGGGCGTGAAGAAGGTCTATCTGCTCGCGCCGAACTATCCCGCGGGCAAGGACTTCCTCGCGGGCTTCAAGCGGACCTACAAGGGCCAGATCGTCGGCGAAACGTACACGACCTTCGGCCAGCTCGATTACGCCGCCGAGATCGCGCAGGTGCGCGCGGCCGCGCCCGACGCCGTCTATTTCTTCTACCCCGGCGGCATGGGAATCAATTTCGTCAAGCAATACGATCAGGCCGGCCTGAAGAATTCGGCGCCGCTCTATGGGCCCTCCTTCTCGCTCGACCAGACCGTGCTGCCCGCAATCGGCGACGCCGCCGTCGGCGCCTACGCCTCGGCCTTCTGGGCCGAGACGATGGACAATCCGCAGAGCAGGAAATTCGTCGCCGACTTCGAGGCGAGATATCACCGCATCCCCTCGTCGAATGCGGCGGTCGCCTACGACACCGCGCGCATTCTCGATGTTGCGGCGACCGCGATCGGCGGCAAGATCGAGGACAAGGCGGCCTTCCGCAAGGCGTTGGAGACGGTGAAATTCACGTCGCTGCGCGGCAATTTCGCCTTCAACGCGAACCATTACCCGATCCAGGATTTCTACCTGGCGCAGATCGCCAAGGACGCGAAGGGCCGCCCGGTCATGGCCATTCGCGAGAAGATCGACACGGGCCATCAGGACGCCTATGTCGGCCAGTGCAAGATGGCGGCGGATTGATCGGCGAGAAAGGCGCGCCGTGACGTCATCGCTCCTCATCGAGCAATTGCTGAACGGCGTGCAGTTCGGCGTCATGCTCTTCCTGATGTCGGCGGGCCTCACGCTCGTGTTCGGCATCATGAACTTCATCAATCTCGCGCACGGATCGCTCTACATGATCGGCGCTTTCGCCGGCGCCGCGACGCAGGCGGCGACCGGCAGCTTCCTGCTCGCGGTCGTGGCCGCCCCGCTCGCCGGCGCGGTCGCGGGCCTCGCGCTCGAACGCGGTCTGTTCCAGCGCTTCTACGCGCGCGACCATCTCGACCAGGTGCTCGTCACCTTCGGGACCATCCTCGCGCTCAACGAGGCGACGCGCATCGTCTTCGGCCTGACGCCGCTGCGCATGAATCTGCCCGATGCGCTCGCCGGCCATGTCGAGATCATTCCCGGCGTTCCCTATCCGACCTTTCGGCTCGTCATTCTCGGCGTCGGCCTCGCCGTGGCGGCGCTTCTCTACGTCGTCATCATGCGCACGCGCATCGGCATGTGGGTGCGCGCCGGCGCGAGCGACCGGCCGATCGCGTCGGCGATGGGCGTGAACGTACCGCTGGTGTTTGCGGCGCTGTTCGGCGTCGGCGCGGCGCTTGCGGGGCTTGCCGGCGTCATGGCCGGACCGATCCTGTCCGTGCAGGTCGGCATGGGCGAGCCGATCCTCATTCTCGCGCTCGTCGTCACCGTCATCGGCGGCATCGGCTCGATCAGGGGCGCCTTCGTCGCCGCGCTGCTCGTCGGGATCGTCGACACGTTCGGCCGCATTCTTCTCACGCCGGCGCTCGGCGGCATGGCGATCTTCATGATGATGGCCGCCATCCTCGCATTCCGGCCCAAAGGCCTGTTCCCCGCCCATGGCTGATCGCGCGCCCATCGGATCGGGATGGCGCGAGCGCGCGCCTGCGGTCCTCATTGTCTTCCTGCTCGCAGCGACGCCGCTCGTCGCGCGCGCGCTCGGCGATCCCTTCATCGTGAAGGTCGCGACCCGCGTCGTCGTCTTCGCGATCGCGGCTGTCGCGCTCAATTTCGTCGTCGGTTTCGGCGGGCTGGTCAGCCTGTGCCACGCCGGGCTGTTCGGCGTCGGCGGCTATGTGGTGGGCGTTCTCGCCTGGCACGACTTCAACGCCGAGCCGCTCCTGTTCCTGCCGGGAACGTCGAACCTGCTCGTTTCGATTCCTGCCGCGGCGGTCGTCGTCGGTCTCCTGGCTGCGATCGTCGGCGCGATTTCGCTCCGCACCAGCGGGCCGTATTTTCTCATGATCACGCTGGCCTTCAACCAGATGTTCTACTATGGCGCCGTCGCGTTGCAGAAGTACGGCGGCGAGGACGGCCTGCAGATCATGAGCAATGTCACGCTCGGGCCGTTCGACATGTCCGACCGCTACCGCTTCTTCTATCTCGCGCTCGCTTTCCTCGCTGCGGCCATGTTCGTGCTCGGTCGCGTCGTGCGGAGCCGGTTCGGCATGGCGCTGCGCGCCGCTTCCAGAAACGAGACGCGCGTGATCGCCGTCGGCGTCGATCCCTGGCGCTACCGGCTCGTCGCGTTCGTCATCTCCGGCGTCGTCGTCGGAATCGCCGGCGCGCTGCTGGCGGCGGGCCAGCAATTCATTTCGCCTGTGGACATGGGGTGGGACCGCTCGGGCGATCTCGTCGTCATGACGGTGCTCGGCGGCATAGGCTCCGTCTGGGGGCCTGCGCTCGGCGCGGCGGCCTTCGTCGTACTCGAACTGGTGTTGTCGTCCTGGACCTCGCACTGGCAGCTCGCATTCGGCCTGCTCGTCATCCTCATCGTCGTCGGTTTGCGCGGCGGCCTCGCCGATCTCGGCGCGCTGGCGTTCGGCCGGCGCGGGACGGAGACGGCCCATGGCTGATCCGATCCTCGCCGTCGAATGCCTCATGAAAAGCTTCGGCGGGCTGCGCGCGACCAACGATCTTTCGATCGCGGTCGAACGCGGCGAATGCCATGCGATCATCGGCCCGAACGGCGCCGGCAAGACGACTTTCATCTCCCAGTTGCAGGGCATGTTGCGGCCGGATGCGGGCGCGATCCGCCTCGACGGGCAAGACATCACGCGCGAGCCCGCTCACGTGCGTGCGCGTCTCGGCATAGCGCGCTCGTTTCAGATCACCTCGCTCGTACCTGATTTCTCCGTGCTCGATCACGCCGCGCTCGCCGTGCAGGCGCGATCAGGCCATTCCTTCCGCTTCTGGCGTCCGGCGCGCGGGGACGCAGCCTTGACTGGACCGGCGCGCGACGCGCTCGCGACCGTCGGCCTGTCGCCGCGCGCGACGACGCTCGCCCGCGATCTCTCGCATGGCGAGGCGCGCCAGCTCGAACTCGCCATCGCCATCGCGCAGAAGCCGAAATTGCTGCTGCTCGACGAACCGATGGCCGGCATGGGCCGCAAGGACGGCGCCGCGATGACGCGGCTGCTCGCCGAATTGAAGAAGGATTATTCGATCATTCTCGTCGAGCACGACATGCAGGCCGTCTTCTCGCTCGCCGACCGCATCAGCGTTCTCGTCGCCGGCCATGTCATCAAGACGGGCGCGCCCGACGAGATCCGGAACGATCCGGACGTGCGCGCCGCCTATCTCGGACATTGAGGCCGCCATGCTCCTCGACGTCCGGTCCCTTGAGGCAGGCTACGGGCCGAGCCAGGTCCTGTTCGGTCCGAGCTTTTCGATTCGCGAAGGCGAAGTCGTCACGCTGCTCGGCCGCAACGGCATGGGCAAGACGACGACGGTGCGTTGTCTCTCCGGTCTGCTGAAGCCGATGCGCGGCGAAATCTGGTTCAACGGTAAGCGCATCGACGGGGCGCCGCCGCATGCGATCGCGCACGCCGGCCTCGGCCTCGTGCCCGAGGGGCGTCGCATCTTCGCCAACCTCAGCGTGCGCGAGAATTTGCAGATGGCCGGCATCCGTCGTCCCGACCGCCGCGATCCCTGGTCGTTCGAGCGCGTGCTCGATTTCTTCCCGCGCCTGTCCGAGCGGCTATCGAACGGCGGCAATCAACTTTCCGGCGGCGAGCAGCAGATGCTCGCGATCGGCCGCGCCTTGATGACCAATCCGCATCTGCTCGTGCTCGACGAGGCGACGGAGGGCCTTGCGCCGATCATCCGTCAGCAGATCTGGGCGAAGCTCGAGGCGTTGAAGGCGACGGGACTTGCGATGATCGTCATCGACAAGGAGCTTGACGCGCTCGTTCGTTTCGCCGACCGCCATTTCGTGGTCGAGAAGGGCGAGATCGTCTGGCGCGGCGACAGCGCCGCGCTCGAAGCCGACCAGAACGTGCAGGACGCCTATCTCGGCGTTTGACGGATTGCAGGACGAAACGATGAAGACGCGAAGCGATTTCCACACCATGCCAGGCCATCTCGTGCGGCGCGCGCACCAGATCTCGGTCGCCATCTTCATGGAGGAATGCGCCGATCACAACGTGACGCCGGTGCAATACGCCTGCCTCGCGGCGATCGCGCGCCTGCCCGGCGTCGACGCCACGCGGCTCGCCGCCGCCGTCGCCTTCGACCGCTCGACGCTCGGCAACGTGCTGGAGCGGCTGGAATCGAAAGGCTGGGTCGTTCGCAGGCCCTCGCCGGAAGACCGGCGCGTCAAGCTTCTGCACATCACGGAAGAGGGCGAAAAACTGCTCGACGCCATCGAGCCCGCTGTGCTCGCGACGCAGAAGCGGATTCTCAAGCCGTTGTCGCCCAACGACCGCAAGACCTTCATGCGCCTGCTCGGCGAACTCGTCGACGGCAACAACGAAATGTCGCGCGCGCCGCTGAAATTGGGCGCGGAGGAGTGAGACGGCCCGCGCGTGATCGCCCGGCGCCGCGCGCCCCTCACCCGAACTCTTCGTAGAACCCGAGCTTGCGCTGCATCGGGGCGTCGTCGATCTGGAAGAGGTAGGCCGGCGTCTTCGCCGAGGCGTTGGCGAGCCTGATCTTCGCATGGGTCGGCGCGGCGATCGTGTCGTTCTTCGTGAATTTCAGCGTGACGCCGTCGATCTCGACGTCGCCTTCGCCCTCGATCACGTGGAACACGCACGAGGCCGAGCGTTTGGCGGGCGCAACCGTTTCGCCCGGCCGCAACATGATCGCCGAGAAGCCGAGGATCGGCATGCATTCCTGGCCCGTCTCGGGATTGACGTAGGCGAGCTGCACGATGTCGCCGGGATCGACGACATGCGCGAGATCTGCGAGCGCGGCGCGGACTTCCGACCACGGAAACCGCAGCAGCGGATAGGCGCCGGGCCGTTTCGCGAGCGAGCGGTAGGGAATGAGTCCCGCGCGCCGGTAGCGCGTCATCGAACCGTCGGGCTGGTTGCGCAGGTTTTGCGGCGCGCCCTCGGTGCAATAGGACGCTTCGAGCGCATAGACCATCGGCAGGTCGAGCGCGTCGAGCCAGACGACAGGGCCGGAGCCATGGTGTCCATGCTCGTGCCAGAGGCCCGAAGGCGTGAGGATGAGATCGCCGGGCTCCATCGGCAGCCGTTCGCCTTCGACCACCGTGAAGCCGCCTTCGCCCTCGACCACGAAGCGCACGGCGCTCGGGGAATGGCGGTGGTTGGGCGCGGTCTCCTGCGGCAGGATGAGCTGGAGCCCGAGATAGATCGAGGGCGTCGCCTGCATGTTGTCGAGCCCGAGCCCGGGATTGGCGAGGACCAGCACGCGGCGCTCCGCCTTTTCGATCGGCGTCAGCTCGCCCGCGCGCAGGAGACGCGGCCGCACGTCGGCGTAGCGCCACAGGATCGGCTTCGTCTTGCGCGTCGGGATGGCGTAAGGCAGCGCGGCGCGCAGGTTGGGCCACAGCGCGACGAGATTGTTGGCGGTCAGATCCTGCCGGTAGTCGAGCGGCAGATCCTCGAGACGTCCGAGTTCCGACATGGTGTCCTCCTGAACGATTATTTTGTCGCGCGCCCGCTCGCCGGTCCAGACAATTGCCGCGTGACGCCGTTCGGGCGCGGCGCCCTCCCGGAGCGGATCGCGGATTTTCCGCTCCGCGTCCATCGCGTGGCGAAGGCGGCCCGAAAGCGATTCGCGGCCGGCTCCGTTTCAGTTTCGTTAACCGGATTCTCAAGACCGTCGGCTAAGGCTAGATTGGCGATGATTCGGGCGGCGTGGCGGACGCCGCCGATCAGGAGGCACGTGGTGTCGGCTTGGCCGTCGATGCTTGCTCGCGCCTTTGAGAGGGATGGCGATGGGGCGGCAGCGGCGACGTGACTTTTCTTGTGTCGCCGGTATTTCCCGTCTGGCCGTTTCCGCTTCCCCCGCCGCGCTTCTCGCCGCCAGCCCCGCGCTTGCCGATGTTCCGGACCTTTCGGCGGCGCCGATCCACGAGCCCAACGTCCTCGGCGTCTCCCTGGTCGTCGGCCTCGTCATTTTCTCCACCATCGTCGCCCTGCTCGACATCGCCGCGCGCAAGCACTGGAAGCAGCGCGAAAGCGGGCTCGTCGCGGATCTCGAATCCGAGCGCGCCAAGCTCGAGCGCGCGCATGTATTTCTCTCGGCCGAACCGCAGATCATCGTCGCCTGGGGGTCGGCGACGAGCGAGCCCGAGATCGAGGGCGACATCAGCCTCGTCACCGACGCGCCGGTGCCGCGCCGCGTGCTCGGCTTCGGCGCCTGGCTCGAGCCGGCGACGGCCCAGCGCCTCGAACAATGCGTGGAGCGTCTGCGCGGGCGCGGCGAGGGGTTCCGCATGTCGCTGGTCAGCCTCGCAGGCCGCCATCTCGAGGCCGAAGGCCGCGCCATCTCCGGGCGCGCCGTGCTGCGCATCCGCGACGTCTCCGGCGACCGCATGGAGCTCCTGTCGCTGCGCCAGCGCCACGCCGATCTCGGCGCGCAGGCGGAAGCCTTGCGCGCCATGCTCGATTCCATCGCCGCGCCGGTCTGGATGCGCGACGGGCAGGGCAGGCTGACCTGGGTCAACGCGGCCTATGCGCGCGCGGTCGACGCGAAGGACGCCGCCGAGGTCACGACGAAACGCATCGAGCTTCTGGACCGCGATGCGCGCGAGGCCGGCGCGCGCGCCGTCTCGGCGGGCGAGACGTGGCGCGCGCGCCTGCCGGGCCTTGTTTCCGGCGAGCGCCATCTGCTCGACATCGTCGACGTGCCGGCGCGCTCCGGCTCCGTGGGAATCGCGCAGGACCTCAACGAGCTCGAAGCCGTCCGCGACAATCTCGAACAGCAAATGGAATCGCATTCGCGCACGCTCGATCAATTGCCGACCGCGGTCGCGATTTTCGACGGACGCAAGCGTCTCGTCTTCCACAACGCCGCCTATCGTCAGGTCTGGGGGCTTCCGCAGGGATTTCTCGACCAGAATCCGACGGATTCGGAAATCCTCGATCGCCTGCGCGTCGAACGCCGGCTGCCCGAACAGGCGGATTTCCGCACATGGAAGGCGGGCGTGCTGTCGGCCTATCAGTCGGCGGAGACGCGCGAACACGTCTGGTATCTGCCCGATGGCCGCACGCTCAGGGTCGTCTCGCATCCTGGACCGCACGGCGGCGTGACCTACCTCTATGACGACGTGTCCGAGCGATTCCAGATCGAATCCCAGTTCAATGCGCTCGTGCGGGTCCAGGGCGAAACGCTCGACACCCTGCAGGAAAGCGTCGCCGTGTTCGGCACCGACGGCAAACTGAAACTCTACAATCCAGCCTTCGGCCAGCTCTGGCGGCTGGATAACGACGCGCTCGCCCAGCGCCCGCATTTCGACTGGATCGCCGGCGAGGCGCAGCGCCTTTGCTCCGACGTACACGCGCTCGGCCGCATTCGCGAAGTCGTCACCGGCCTCTACGAAGGCCGCATGGGATACAATTGCCGCATGGAGCGAAAGGACGGCGTCGTGCTCGACTGCGCCGCGCTCCCGCTCCCCGACGGCGCGACGCTCGTGACTTTCATCGACGTCACCGCGCAGATCAACGTGGAGCGCGCGCTGACCGACCGCAACCAGGCGCTGATCGAGGCGGAAAACCTGCGCAACGACTTCGTGCATCACATTTCGTACGAATTGCGTTCGCCCCTCACGAACGTCATCGGCTTCATTCAATTGCTGGCGGACGAATCGACCGGCCCGCTGAACCAGCGCCAGCGCGAATATCTGGATATCGCGCTGAATTCCTCATCCGCCCTGCTCGCCATCATCAACGACATTCTCGATCTGGCGACGATCGACAAGGACGGCATGCAACTCGAACTCGAGAATGTCGACATCGCCGAGACAATTCACGCCGCGTCAGCCGGCGTGCAGGACCGTCTGTCGGAATCGGGGATTCATCTCTCGGTCGTCATGCGCGACAACGTCGGCGCCATGCGCGCGGACGGAAAGCGGCTGCGCCAGATCCTGTTCGCGCTGCTCGCCAACGCCATCAATTTCTCCGAGCCCGGCCAGACCGTCACGCTGGCGGCCTTGCGGCGCGACGGAGAAGTCGCCTTCAAGGTGAGCGATACCGGCCGCGGCATCCCGCCCGACGTTCTCGACAAGGTGTTCGACCGGTTCAGGAGTCACACGATCGGCGCGCGGCATCGCGGCGTCGGTCTCGGCCTTTCGATCGTCAAGGCGCTGGTCGAACTGCATGGCGGCAGCGTACGAATCGATTCGGCGCCGGGCGAAGGCACGACCGTGACCTGCATCTTCCCCGTTCGCGACGCGCAAGGGCAGGCCCATGGCGCGCTCGAAGCCGGCGCAACGCTCGACAGCAACCGGAAGCCGTCATGAGCGCGGCCCCCGAACAGCCGGAAGTCTGGCGGCTCGAAGCGGCGAACGAAGCCGAGACGCAAGATCTCGCGCGTCGCGTCGCGACTTTCGTCGGCGCGGGCGATCTCGTCACGCTGTCTGGCGATCTCGGCGCCGGCAAGACGGCCTTCGCGCGCGCCCTCATCCGCGAGGTCACGCATACGCCCGATCTGGAAGTGCCCAGTCCGACCTTCACGCTGATGCAGGTGTACGACGGCGACGATTTTCCGATCGTCCACGCAGATCTC
>JAGWTW010000095.1 GCA_028868735.1 Hyphomicrobiales bacterium
GCCGTGCGCGCGGCCAGATCGACGAGGCGGCCTTCGTCGCCGCCCAGGACGACGCGATCCGCGCGATTGTGGCCGAGCAGGAAGCGCATGGCCTGCCCGTCGTCACCGACGGCGAATTTCGGCGACTCAACTGGCAGGTGAGCTTTTCCAAGGTCTCCGGCTGGGACATGTGGGAAGGCTCGTGGCGCAATTTCCTGCAATTCCCCGACAATGTGGGCGCCGGCGAGAAGCCGTTGCAGAAAGGCGCTGACGCCGTCGAATCCTTCAAGGTGCCGGCGACGGGCAAGATCGCGCTCGCGGAGAGCTTTCCAAAGCGCGAATATGATTTCCTGCGCACGATCGCAAAGGCGCCCGCAAAGATCACGCTGATGGGCCCGGATCGCGTGCGCCAGATGTGCGACATCGCGAAATCCGCGCCGCATTATACGGACGGCGCCTCGTTCCTCGCCGATGTCGTCGCCATCCAGCGCCGCATGGTGGGAGAGCTGGTCGACGCCGGCTGCGACTATGTGCAGATCGACGAGCCGAGCTTTACCGGCTACGTCGATCCCGCCACGCTCCAGCGCATGGAAGCGCGCGGCGAAGACCCGCTGAAGAGCCTCAAGAGCGCGATCGACGCCGACAATGCCGTGATCGCGGGCCTGCAGGGCAGGGCGGTGTTCGGCCTGCACATCTGCCGCGGCAATCGTGCGAGCATGTGGCATCGCGAAGGCCATTACGACGCCATAGCCGAGGCGGTTTTCGGCGGCCTCGACTTCGACCGGCTCCTGCTCGAATACGACACCGAACGCGCCGGCTCGTTCGAGCCGCTGCGATTCGTCCGCAAGGGAACGATCGTCGTGCTCGGCCTCGTCACCACCAAGAGCGACGAAATGGAGACAACGGACGGCCTGCGCCGGCGCATCGACGAGGCGGCGCGCTTCTGCCCGCTCGACCAACTCGCCCTTTCGCCGCAATGCGGCTTCGCTTCCGGCATCGGCGGCAACGCATTGAGCATGGACGCGCAATGGCGCAAGATCGACCTGATCGTCGAAACAGCGCGCCAAGTCTGGGGATGAGCGTCGAGCTTCTAACAACGAACGAAATGGCCGAGGCCGACCGCCTGACGATTGCGGGCGGTACGCCGGGCGTCGTCCTGATGGAGGCCGCCGGGCGCGCCGTCGCGGAGCGCGCTGCGGCGATGATCCGCAAGCGCGGCGGCACGAAGATCGCCGTGCTCTGCGGACCCGGCGCCAACGGCGGCGACGGCTATGTGGCCGCACATGCCTTGCTCGATATGGGGTTCGACGTCGAGGCGTTCGCCCTCGGCGATCCAGGCGCCCTGAAGGGCGACGCCGCGTGGGCCTTTCAATTGTGGAGCCGTGACGCGCCGCCGATCGACACGTTCGATCTCGATCATGCCGATTTCATCATCGACGCCCTGTTTGGCGCAGGGCTCGCGCGCGATCTCGACGGCGCGGCCTACGCCATGGTCGAACGCGTCAACGCCTGGCGGCGCGACAGGCGCGGCTGCGTTCTCGCGGTGGACGTGCCGTCGGGCGTCGACGGCTCGACCGGCGCCGTGCGCGGCGCGGCGATCGAGGCGGACGCCACGGTCACGTTCTTCCGGCTGAAGCCCGGCCACTTGCTCCTGCCCGCGCGAAAACTGTGCGGCGCGACGACATGCGCCGATATCGGCATCGGGCCGAACGTGATCGCGCCCATTGCGCCCAGGACGTTCTGGAACGAACCCGATCTCTGGCGTGCGCATCTGCCGGTTCCGAAACTCGACTCGCACAAATATGCGCGCGGTCATGCGCTCGTCTTGTCCGGTCCGATGGCTGCGACCGGCGCCGCGCGCTTGGCGGCGCGCGGCGCATTGCGCGCCGGCGCGGGTCTGGTGACCGTCGCCTCGTCGTCCGACGCCCTGATGGTCAACGCGCTCGCCTTGACGGCGATCATGGTGCGCCGGAGCGACGGTCCGCGCGGCCTCGCCGCGCTGCTCGCCGATGCGCGAATGAACGCCGTCGTGCTCGGACCCGGCCTCGGCGTCGGCGAAGACACATGCGCGCTCGTCGAGACCGCGCTCGCGGCGGGACCGTCGCGCCGCGCCTGCGTCCTCGACGCCGATGCGCTGACGTCGTTCGCGGGCGCGCCCGATCGGTTGTTCGCTGCGATCGGGAACGCCAGCGGCGCGACGGTCCTGACCCCGCACGCCGGCGAATTTGCGCGGCTGTTTGCGCGTGGCGAAGGTTCGAAGCTTTCGCATGCGAGATCGGCGGCCGAGAGGTCCGGCGCAATCGTCGTCTACAAGGGGCCCGACACGGTCGTCGCGGCGCCGGACGGGCGCGCGTCGATCGCTTCGAACGCGCCGGCCTGGCTCGCGACGGCGGGCTCCGGCGACGTGCTCGCGGGCATAATTTGCGGCCTGCTCGCGCAGGACATGCCGGCGTTCGAGGCCGCGAGCGCCGGCGTGTGGATGCACGGCGCGGCGGCGAATGCTTTCGGTCCGGGCCTCATCGCCGAGGACATTCCGGACGCGCTGCCAAAGGTCTGGCGCGCGCTCGCGCCCTGACGCGGCCCGCTTCGAGGAATATGGGATGACGAGACAAAGCGCCGTCGACACCGCTGAATCGGCATTTCTGTCCGGTGCGTTCGTGGACCAACTCGCGCAGATGGTCGCGGCGCGGACCGTGAGCGTCGACGCAGATCCGGCGCCGCTGGAGGCCTATCTCACGGACATTATCGCGCCGCGTCTGCAGGCGAGCGGTTTCGAGACGGAAATGGCGCAATCCGACGCCGATCCGCGCAATCGTTTTCTCGTCGCTTCGCGCATCGAGGATCCGGCGGCGCCGACGGTGCTGTTCTACGGACACGGCGACGTCGTGCAGGGCATGGACGCGCAATGGCGTGACGGGCTGTCGCCATGGCGGCTGACGCAACGCGGCGACCGACTCTACGGACGCGGCGCCGCCGACAACAAGGGGCAGCACGCGGTCAATTTGACCGCGCTGGAAGCCGTTTTGAAAGTGCGCGGCCGGCTCGGCTTCAACGCCAAGATGATCTTCGAGATGGGCGAGGAGATCGGGTCGCCCGCGCTTCGCGACTTTTGCCGCGCCCGCGCCCGTCATCTCGCCGCAGACCTGCTTCTCGCCTCTGACGGACCGCGGCTCGACGCGTCGACGCCGACGATGTTTCTGGGCGCGCGCGGCGCGCTTCAGATCAGGCTGACGCTCGAGGCGCGCCCGGGCGCGCATCATTCCGGCAATTGGGGCGGGCTCATCTCGAATCCGGCGACGATCATCGCCAATGCGATCGCGAGCCTGGTCGACGGACGCGGCGTCATCGCGATCGATGCGCTGCGTCCCCCGCCGATGCCGCTGAATGTGCGCGCGAGTCTTGCAGGGCTCGAACTCGCTCCCGGCGCAGACGATCCGCCGATCGAGCAGGATTGGGGCGAACCGGGTCTGACCCCGGCCGAACGCGTATTCGGCTGGAACACGATCGAGACGCTCGCGCTGCACGCCGGAGACGTGCGCAGGCCCATGAACGCCATTCCGGGCCGCGCGGAGGCCGCGTGTCAGTTGCGCTTCGTCGTCGGCACGAATGTGCGCGACGCGGAGGCCGCGATCAAGAAACACCTTGCCGCGCATGGTTTCGGGCGCGTCGGCGTGCAGACCGAACTCGCCTTCAACGCGTCGCGCCTCGATCCCGACGATCCCTGGGTGCGCCGCTGCGCCGCCTCGCTCGAACGAACGATGGGCCGCGCGCCCGCCGTCCTTCCGAACATCGGCGGATCGCTCCCGAACGATATTTTTGTGGACGAGCTCGGCCTGAAGACGATCTGGATTCCGCACTCGTATCCCGGATGCAGTCAGCATGCGCCGAACGAGCATGTTCCGACGTCGGTGATCCGCGAAGGCTTGCGGATCATGGCGGGCGTCATCTGGGATATCGGCGCACAGGACGGCTGACGCAGCGGCGATCAGCCCGCGGCCGCGGCGACTTCCGCCTTCTTCTTCCCGGCCTTTGCAAGAGCCGCGAGCTCGTCCGGCTGGATCAGCCCGGCCGACATGATGAGCTTGGCGGCTTCGTCGGGCGACATGTCGATTTCGATCACCTCGTCGACGGGCAGGTAAAAGAAGAATCCGGTCGTCGGGTTCGGCGTGCACGGCAGGAACACCGAGACATAGGGTTGCGCGCCGGCGCCGATCGCCTGTTTCACACGCTCGCCGGGAGGCGTGGAGATGAATACCAGCGACCATTGCCCCTTGGCCGGAAATTGCACCAGGCCGACGCGGCGAAACGAGGTTCCCTGCTGCGAGAACACGGTTTCGAACAATTGCTTCACGCTTTTGTAGATGCCGCGCACGACCGGCATGCGATCGAGAATGCCCTCGCTCAGGCGGATGAGGGACCGTCCCAGCAGATTGGCGGCGAGGAAGCCGAGCAGGGTGAGGCCGACGAAGGCGAGAAGCACGCCGACGCCCGGAACGTTGCGCGGCAGATATTCGTCCGGCCACAGATAGGTCGGGATCAGCGGCCGGATCCAGTGGTCGACCGTGTCGACGAACCAGAACACGAGCCATGCCGTGACCGCCACTGGCCCGGCGATGACGACGCCGGTCAGGAAATAGGCGCGGATGCGTCCCCAGAAGCCGCGCGGGCGCGGCGGCGGAGGCGGGGCGATGGGCGCGTCGATCAAAGTCTGCTCCAGGATGGTCTTCAGTTAGGCGAGCGCGGGCGCCGCTGGCAAGCCTCGGGTGCGACAGGCGCAAGCGGAGCCGACGCCGAGGGCGTATCCGTCGAATATGGCGCGTTCGCGTCGTTGCCGAACCTCTCGAAATTCCAGTCGTTTGCGCGGTGTCAGCTGGTCACGCCGCCTTCTTCTGCGCCAGCGCGACCAGGGTGCGCAGGATTTGCCGCGTCCCATCGAGCCGCTCCTCCGCATCGTCGAAGTCGCGCACGAACACGATCTTCATGTCCGGCCGCACTTTCGCGCGCGACCCCTGCTCGGCGACGTAGCGCACGAGGCCCTGCGGATTGGCGAAGGAATTGTCGCGGAACGAGACGATGACGCCCTTTGGGCCGGCCTCGACCTTTTCGACATGCGCCTGGCGCGCGAGCGCCTTGATCGCGACGATCTCCATGAGCTGTCCGACTTCCGGCGGCAGCGGTCCGAAGCGGTCGATCATTTCCGCGGCGAAGGATTCGATTTCCGCCTCGTCCGCGATGTTCGAAAGACGGCGATAAAGCTGCAGACGCAATTGCAGGTCCTCGACGTAGTCCTCGGGGATCGTGACGGGCGCGCCGACGGTGATCGTCGGCGACCAGATCTCTTCTTCCTGCTGATCGTCGCCCGCCTTCAGCGCCTCGATCGCATCAGTGAGCATCTGCTGATAGAGCTCGTAACCGACTTCCTTGATATGGCCGGATTGTTCGTCGCCGAGCAGATTGCCGGCGCCGCGTATATCGAGATCGTGGCTGGCGAGTTGGAAGCCTGCGCCCAGCGTATCGAGCGATTGCAGCACCTTCAGCCGTTTTTCCGCCTGCGGGGTGATCTGCTTCTTCGCGGGTATCGTGAACAGCGCATAGGCGCGCGTCTTGGAGCGGCCGACGCGTCCGCGCAGCTGATAGAGCTGGCCGAGGCCGAACATGTCGGCGCGATGCACGATCATCGTATTGGCGGTCGGAATGTCGAGCCCGGATTCCACGATCGCGGTCGAGACGAGAATATCGTACTTGCCGTCGTAGAAGGCGCCCATCTTGTCTTCGAGTTCGGTTGCGCTCATCTGCCCGTGCGCGATCACGAATTTCGCTTCGGAAATATTCTGGCGCAGGAAGGCGGCCGCCTCGTCGAGATCTTCGATACGCGGGCACACGTAGAAGGACTGCCCGCCGCGGTAGCGTTCGCGCAGAAGCGCTTCGCGAATGATGAGATCGTCGAACGGCGTGACGAAGGTCCGCACCGCGAGCCGGTCGACCGGGGGCGTCGCGATGATCGAGAGTTCGCGCACGCCTGTCAGCGCGAGTTGCAGCGTGCGCGGGATCGGCGTCGCCGACAAGGTCAGCACATGGACTTCGGACCGCAGCTCCTTCAGGCGCTCCTTGTGACCGACGCCGAAATGCTGTTCCTCGTCGATCACGACGAGGCCGAGATCCTTGAACGAGACCGTCTTGCCGAGCACGGCGTGGGTGCCGACCACGAGATCGACGGAGCCGTCCGCTATGCCTGCCTTGGCGACGCGTTGGTCGGCGGCCGACACCATGCGCGAGAGCTGCGCGATCCTGACGGGCAGGCCGGCGAAACGCTGCGAGAACGTCTTGTAGTGCTGGCGCGCGAGCAATGTCGTCGGCACGACGACGGCGACCTGCTTGCCGTTCATGACGGCCGCGAACGCCGCGCGCAAGGCGACTTCGGTCTTGCCGAACCCGACGTCGCCGCAGATGAGGCGGTCCATCGGCCGACCCGAGCCCATGTCGTCGAGGGTCGACTCGATCGCATGATCCTGATCTTCCGTTTCGTCATACGGAAATCGGGCGCAGAATTCGTCGTAGAGGCCGGCGGGCGGCGGCATGCGCGGCGCCTTCTGCAACATGCGCTGGGCCGCGAGCTTGATGAGCCCGTGCGCAATCTCGCGAATGCGCTTCTTCATCCGCGCCTTGCGCGTCTGCCAGCCGACGCCGCCCAGCTTGTCGAGTTGCGCCTCGGTGTCCTCGGAGCCGTAGCGTGAAAGCAGTTCGAGGTTCTCGACCGGCAGGTAGAGCTTGTCGCCGCCGGCGTAGTGAAGTTCGAGACAGTCGTGCGGAACGCCGACGGCCTGGATTTGCGTCAGCCCGACGAACCGGCCGATGCCGTGATCGACATGCACGACGAGATCGCCGGCTGCGAGCGCGCCGACTTCGTGCAGGATCTGGTCGCCGCGCTTGTGCTTCTTGCGCGCCCGCACGAGGCGGTCGCCGAGAATGTCCTGCTCGCCGATGACGGCGAGATCGCCGGCGACGAATCCCTGTTCGATGCCGAAGGCCGCAAGCGCGACGCCTTTGGCGGCGATCGCCTGCGCCAGCGAGGACGCCGGTTCGCTCTTGCGTAGGCCATGCTCGGCCAGCACATGGCCGAGCCGTTCGCGCGACCCATCCGACCAGCCGGCGACGATGACCTTCTTGTTCTCGGCCTGCAACGCCTGAATGTGCGCCACCGCAGCCTGAAAAACGTTGGCGTTCTCGTCCGCGCGCTCCGGCGCGAAATTTCGGCCGACGTTCGCGCCGAGATCGACGATCGTTCCTGTCGATCCTTCGGGAAGCGCAAAGGGCGCGAACCTCGCGCGCGGGAAAGAGTCGAGGCGTTCGCGAAATTCGTCCGGGCGCAGATAGAGCGCGTCGGGCCTGAGCGGCTTGTATCCTGCGCCTGCGGGATCGGCGTCGTATGTCTCGCGCCGCGCGTCGAAATAATCCTGCGCCTGCGCCAGGCGTTCGCCAGCGGCGTCTTCCGCCAGCGCGTCGAGCAGCACCGGCGCGCCGTCGACATAGTCGAACAGCGTATCCATGCGGTCGTAGAACAGCGGCAGCCAGTGCTCCATGCCCGGATGGCGGCGGCCTTCGCTGACGGCTTCATACAACGTATCGCCGCGCGTCTCCGCGCCGAAGGCCGCGACATAGGCGAGGCGGAACCTGCGCATCGTGTCCGACGTCAGCTGCACTTCGCTCATCGGCACCAGGTCGAGCGCGCGCAATTGCCCGGTCGAACGCTGGGTTTCCGGATCGAACGGGCGAATGGTCTCCAGCGTGTCGCCGAAGAAATCGAGCCGGATCGGCGCCGGCATGCCCGGGGCGAACAGATCGACGATGCCGCCGCGCATGGCGTATTCGCCGGTCTCGCGCACCGTGCTCGACCGCAGGAATCCGTTCGTCTCGAGCCAGCGCACGAGGTCGTCCGTCTTCACGACATTGCCCGGCGCCGCGGAGAACGTGTCAGCGGCGACGCTGCGCAAGGGCGCGACGCGCTGCACGAGCGCATTCACGGTCGTGCACAGGATTCGCGGCCGCTCCGCCGATGTGCCGGAGCGCGCGAGCCTCGACAGCGCCGTCATGCGGCGCGCCGTGATCGACGCATTGGGCGAGACGCGGTCGTAGGGCTGGCAGTCCCACGCCGGGAAATCGAGGATTTCCATCTCGGGCGCGGCGAAGGCGAAGGCGTCCTGGAAGGCGCGCGAGCGCTGCCCGTCACGCGCGACGTGCATGAAGACGACGCTGCGTCCCTCCGCCTTGGCCGATAGCGCCCGCGCGATATCGGCGGCGACGAACGCGTCGAAGCCGTCCGGCGCGCGAGAGAGGGTGACGGCGCCGCTCCGCTCCAGTTCGCGGACGGCGCGCTGGAGGTGCTGGAAGTGACTGACGTTCGAATTCTGTTTCATATGCGGTCGCAGCGTTCTCGGCTCAGCGCAGCCCGAAGCTTTCTCGCGTCATGGCCGGGCTCGTCCCGGCCATCCACGCCAAGACGTTTGTATAATAGGTATCGAGGAGAGCAGGCTGGCTCCGCTCGCTCTTCTGGTCGGCGTGGATGCCCGCGACAAGCACGGGCATGACGGCGACGAGTGATACGCTAGGCGTCCACCGGCCCGTCGTGCCGGTGGAAGGCGACGATCTTCGCAAAGACCGGCGTGTTGTGGTCGGGCGGCGGCGGCTCGGTCCCGCACAGCCAGGAAAAGGCCTTCTGGTC
Organism: Hyphomicrobiales bacterium; assembly: GCA_028868735.1. Lineage (GTDB taxonomy): Bacteria > Pseudomonadota > Alphaproteobacteria > Rhizobiales > Beijerinckiaceae > JAJXWB01. Next base: position 8,699 of record JAGWTW010000095.1, read on the forward strand.
CTCGACGTCGAGCAGGCGCTCGAGATCGCCGACGTCGCGCGCGTCGAGGTCGGCGATCCGCGCATCCACGAAATTTCCGATCAATATGTCCATCTCGCGCATGCCGCGGCGCCAGGCGCGGACGCGGATCGCGCGCCGCCTCGTGTCCAGCTCTGCCTTCGTGTCGACGGCGGTCATGTCAAGCTCCGGTGGGGCGCCGGGCGTAGCCTGCGCCGAGCCCGGCTATATAGCGGGGCGTGGCCGCGATGTCATCGGAACGCTTTGCCGGACGCCCGTCAGGCCGGCTATGACAGCGCATGCGCCCTTCGGTCCTCGATCCGCTGTTCGCGTCGGCCTCGGCCTTGCCGGGCGTCGGCCCCAAATCGGCCAGGCTCTACGATCGCCTGCTCGGCCGCGACGATGCGCGCGCGCTCGACCTTCTCTTCCATCTGCCTTACGGCCTCGTCGACAATCGTCTCAGCCCCTCCATCCGCGACGCGCCGATCGATTCGCATGTCGTGATTGCGGGCCGCGTCGCCGAGCATCGCATTCCCAAGCGCTATTCCTCCGCGCCGCTCAGCGTGCTGATCGAAGACGAAGCCGGCGACGACGTGCTGCTCGTCTTCTTCCGAAACAATTTCGACTGGGTGCTTCGCGCGCTCCCCATCGGCGAGATACGCTGGTTTTCGGGCGACCTGAAACTGTGGAACGGGCACCGCCAGATCGCCCATCCCCGCATCATCGATCAGGCTGCGCTCAAGCAGATGCGCGAGCATGATCCGGTCTACGGGCTGACCGAGGGGCTGCATCAGCGCAACGTGCAGAAGGCGGTCGAGGCGGCGCTCGCGCGGCTGCCGAAGCTTCCCGAATGGATCGACCCGGCGCTCATGCAGCGCGAAAAATGGCCATCGTTCGCCGGCGCGCTCGCCTTCGTCCATGCGCCGAAAGCGACGGCCGATCTCTCGCCGGAAACCGTCGCGCGAAAAAGGCTCGCCTATGACGAACTTCTGTCGCAGCAGCTCGCGCTGCGTCTCGTCCGGGCGAAAACGCGCCGGTTGCGCGGGCGGCCGACCGAGGGCGACGGACGCATCTCCGGGACGATCGAACAGGCGCTGCCATATTCCCTGACCAACGCCCAGCGCGCCGCGCTGTCGGATATCCGCGGGGACATGGCGTCCGACAGGAAGATGCTGCGCCTGCTGCAGGGAGACGTCGGCTCGGGCAAGACCATCGTCGCGCTGCTCGCCATGGCGAGCGCGGTCGAAGCCGGACGGCAGGCCGCGCTCATGGCGCCGACCGAAATTCTCGCGCGCCAGCATTTCGAACGGATCGCGCCGCTCGCGCGCGCGGCGGGCATGCGGCTCGGCCTGCTGACGGGCCGCGACAAGGCGGCCGAACGGCGCGCGAGCCTCGAAGCGCTGGCTGCGGGTGAAATGGACATTGTCGTCGGCACGCACGCGCTGGTGCAGGACAGCGTCGCCTTCCGCGATCTCGCGCTCGCCATTGTCGACGAGCAGCATCGCTTCGGCGTGCATCAGCGGCTCGCGCTCGGCGAGAAGGGCGAGGCGACGGACGTGCTCGTCATGACGGCGACGCCGATCCCGCGCACGCTCGTCCTCACCTATTTCGGCGACATGGACGTGTCGAACCTCACCGAGAAGCCGGCCGGCCGGCAGAGGATCGATACGCGCGCCGTTCCGCTCGAGCGCATCGACGATGTGATCGCCGGCATTGAACGCGCGACGCGAGAAGGCGCGCGCGCTTATTGGGTGTGCCCGCTCGTCGCCGAGAACGAGGAACTCGAGGTCGCCGCCGCGCAGGATCGGTTCGAGGACCTGCAGAAGCGCTTCGGCGCGCGCGTCGGGCTGGTGCATGGGCAGATGAAGGGCAGGGAGAAAGACGCCGCCATGCTCGCGTTCCAGAGCGGCGAGACACAGGTTCTGGTCGCCACGACCGTCATCGAAGTCGGCGTCGACGTGCCCGAGGCGACGATCATCGTGATCGAGCACGCCGAGCGGTTCGGTCTCGCGCAATTGCACCAGTTGCGCGGGCGCGTCGGGCGCGGCGCGCAGAAGTCGTCCTGCATCCTCCTCTACAAGGGGCCGCTCGGCGAGACCGCGAAGGCGCGGCTCTCGATCCTGCGCGAGAGCGACGATGGCTTCCGCCTCGCGGAGGAGGACCTGAAGCTGCGCGGCGAAGGCGAGATCCTCGGAACGCGTCAATCCGGCATGCCGGGCTTTCGGCTGGCCGATCTTTCCGCGCACGCCGTCCTGCTGAAACTCGCGCGCGAGGACGTGGACGGCATCCTCGAAAGAGACGAAGCGCTCGCAAGCGAGCGCGGACAGGCGTTGCGGGCGTTGCTCTACCTGTTCGAACGCGACGAGGCGGTTCGGTTGTTGAGATCAGGATGAGGGCTGCGGCAGCGCATATCGCCCGGGCAGTCGATGCACGCACCACAGATTGAACGATAGATAGACGAGATAGGCGGCCGCGTAGCAGGCGCCGGCGCTCGCGAGCGAGGCTTGCGGCAGGACCGTCAGCAAGAGCGCAAACAGCGGCAACGACAGGAATTCGCCGGTTGCGATCGCCGTCGTGCGTTCGCTCGCATAAAGGCCGTGCAGCGGAATCCACGAGGCGAGCCGCAGCGTGTCGCCGACGAGAAAGAGCGCGCTCGCGCCGGCAGGCATCAGGAAGCGTTCCGTGTAGAGGAACGGCATGATCCAGCCCTGCGCGAGCCAGAACAGGACATAGACCGCGGCGGCCGGCGCGAGCAGGAGCCGGAAGGCCCGTTCGAGTTCCGAAAGGAACGCGATCCGGCTTCGCGCCGCCGCCATGCGCGGCAGGAACACGAGCCCGATGAGGCCGCCGGCGATCCCGTTCACCCATTCGCTCGCGCGCCAGAGCGCCTGCAATTGCGCCACCTCGTCCCATGACAATTGATGCGCGAGCTCGGCGCGCGCCCAGATGGTCGAGGCCGGGCTCATCACCCCGATCGATATGCCGGCGAGCAGGAAGCGCCGCAGCGGCGACACGCTGAACGCCTGTCCCTGATCGCGCATGCGCCCGCGCAAGAACGGCGCGGCGAGCGCAACGGCGAGCACGAACTGAACGCAGAGTTGAACGAGCAGCAGCGTCCTGATCTCGACGCCGCCCAGGAGACCGGAGGCGGCGAGCGCCATCGGCGTCCATCCGGCCGCGAGCAGCGCGGCCATTTTTCCCCGCTGGCGCCTGCCTTGCCAGAGCGCATAGACGAGCGCCGGCCCGACGGCGAGCAGGCCGCCGGCGATCGCGAGCGCGCCGATTGAACCGGCAGGCGCGACCTCGCGGCCGAGCAGGCCGTTGAGAAACGGCGTCGCCGCGATCAGCGCTAGCGCGGCGCCGCCGGAGACGAAGGTTCCCAGGACGAGCCCGTCCCGCATCAGGCCGCCGGGATCGGTTTCCTTGCGCGCGGCGAAGACTGCGATTCCCTGGCCGACGCCCGTTATCGAGACGGCGACGACGAGATCGAACAAGGACTGGGCTTGAGCCCAGTGCGCGACGAGGGTCCAGTCGGACGAAAGCGCGAGCAGCTTGTCGAACGCCGCGCGCGTCGCGAGCGTCAGAACAAGCAGGGCGAGCGCGGCGGCCGCGTCGCGGGAGAGGGGAAAGCTGCGCGCCATGAGTCGACGGCAATGTGCCCTCAAGCCGTCGAAATTCCCTTAAAACCCGTGGCGGGTCGATCGTCGGCCCTTGCAAAAATTCCTCGGCGCGTCAGGATCGCTTGCGGGATGCGCGCCGGAGTCTCGGATTGTCCGGCCGGCGCGTTCAGCCCGGGTTCAGGTTTGAAATTGTCCTTTTTGACGTCCAATCGGACTGGAGGATTGAGATGAAGAAGCTGATGCTCGCCGCGACGGTGCTGATGTTTGCGACCGGCGCCGCACTGGCGCAGGACGCCTCCTGCGACGCCAAGGCGGTCGGCAAGGACGGCAAGCCGCTCGCCGGCGCCGCGAAGACCTCTTTCATGAAGAAGTGCAACATGGACTCCTGCGAAATGAAGGCGGTCGGCAGCGACGGCAAGAAGCTCGCGGGCGCCGCCAAGAACAGCTTCATGAAGAAGTGCACGGGCGGATAGCCCGCCCCGAGGCAAAACGGCGCGGCCTCGGTCGCGCCGTTGTTTTCTCAGGAATTATACGACCTCGAACCAGGCGGCCAGACCGGCAGCCTCGTGTTCTGCTATGTCGCAATGCACCGCCCATTTGCCCGGCGCATCCGCGAGCAGCGCGACATGTTTGGCGGCGTTCTTCGGTACGATCACGGCGTTGCGCCAGTACGGCTCCCAGCCGTCGTCCAGATCGTGCAGCAGCCGCACCGAATATCCGTGGACGTGCATGGCGAGCGCGACCGGCGATTTGTTCTGGAAGCCGAATGAGACCGGCGTGCCGCGCCTGACCGTGAACAGCGGCTTGCCGGCATAGCCGTGCATCGCGCCGTTGATCGTCCATGAGCCGCCGGCCGCTTTCGGCGGCTCGATCGCGAGTTCGACCTTTTTCGCCTCGCCGAGCCGGATTTCCGGCGGCAGGCGGCCGTTCATGGCGAGCGATTTGACCGGCGCCCGCTTCACGGAAGTCGCCGCGCCCTGCGCCTTCAGCGCGAGAAACGGTTGCAGCGGCTTGTCCTGCCCCGTCCAGAGCCCCAGCGACAGCGCGTCGCCTTCCCTGGCCGGCGCGTCCAGCAGGAAATCGAACCGTGCGCCCGGCGCGATCGGCGCGGTATTGCGCACCAGATTGAACGGCTCGCAGGGCTGGCCGTCGATGGCGATGCAAAAGGGTTGGCCGCCGGCGAAGGTCGCGATCGCGATGCGGGCCGCGCATGCGTTGACGATCCGCAGCCGCACGCGCGCGCCGGGCGAAACGGTTTCAACGAGCGGCGCAGCGGCGAGATTGGCGGTCAAATGCTCGCCGACACGTGCTTCGAGCCGCGGCGGTTTGGGCGCGGCGACGAACCCGCCCTGCGCGTCGAGCGCAAAATCCTGCATGACGACGACGAGGTCGCGGTCGATTTCCGGCGGGCTCGATTCCTCGACGATGAGAACGCCCGACAGCCCGCGCGAAATCTGGTCGACCATGGTCGAGGGCGCATGCGGCCGATAGAGATAGACGCCGCTGTCACGCGCCTTGAATGCGTAATCGAATGAGGCGCCGGGCGCGACCGGCGGTTGCGTCAGGCCGCCCACCCCATCCACCGCGTTTTCGCCGCGCAGTCCATGCCAGTGCAGCGTGGTCGGCTGATCGAGCTTGTTGACGAGCCGGACGCGCACGTCCTCGTCCTGCTTCACGCGCAGGACGGGTCCGGGCGCGACGCCGTCAAAGCCGTAGCAGGCCGTTTCCGCGGCGGGCTGCGGCAGAAGCCGAAGCGACGTCCTGCGCGCTTCGAGAATGCGAAAGCCGTCCTTCGCGATCGAGGGTTGTTGCGCGTGCGAGGGAAGCGGAACGAGCGAAGCCGCGACACCGGCGATGACGACGCGGCGACTTGGCGTTGCGGTCACGCAAATCCCCGCTCTTCGAGCAGCGCTTTCGAATCCGGATCGCGCCCGCGAAAATGCCGATAGGCGTCTTCCGGCGCCTCGCGGCCGCCGGCTGCGTAGACATAGTCCTTGAGGCGCCTGGCCGTCGCGGGGTCGAAAATGTCCCCGGCCTCCTTGAACGCGGCGAAGCCGTCCGTGTCGAGAACCGACGACCAGAGGTAGGAGTAATAGCCGGCCGCATAGCCCGGTCCGGAAAACACATGGCCGAAATGCGGCGTCCTGTGCCGCATCACGATCTCCTTGGGCATGCCGATCTTCTTCAGCTCCTCGCGTTCGAACGCGACGACGTCGAGATCGGGACCGGGATGCGTCAGATGCAGGTCGAGATCGACCAGCGCGGACGAGCAGAATTCGACCGTCCCGAAGCCGATGTTGAATTTCTGCGAAGCGCGGATGCGGTCGACCAGCGTCTGCGGAATGGGCTCGCCCGTTTCGGCGTGCCGCGCAAAGCCCGCGAGAACTTGCGGCTCGAGCAGCCAGTGTTCGTAGACTTGAGATGGAAACTCCACGAAATCCCGCACGACGTTCGTGCCCGAAATCGAGGGAAAGGTGACTTTCGTCAGCATGCCGTGCAGGCCGTGCCCGAACTCATGGAACAGCGTGCGCGCGTCGTCGAGGCCGATCAGCGCCGGTTTGCCTTCCGCGCCCTTGGCGAAATTCATGACGTTGACGACGATCGGCCTGATGTTCTTGCCATCCATCTCGCTCTGCGCGCGGAAGATCGACATCCATGCGCCGCCGCGCTTGGTGGGCCGCGCGAAATAATCGCCGATGAACAGCGCGACATGCTGGCCGTTTTCGTCCTGCACGTCCCAAGCGCGCGCTTCGGGGTTGTAGAGCTCGAGATCGCGCCGCTCGTGGAACGTGACGCCGAACAACTTGTGCGCGACGTCGAAGGCGGCGCCGATCACGGCGTCGAGCGCGAGGTAGGGCCTTACGTCCGCCTCGTCGATGTTGTGGAGCGACTTGCGGGCCTTTTCCGCGTAGTAGCGCCAGTCGTGCGGCGCGATAGCAAAATTGCCGCCTTCTTTGGCGGCAAGCTCCTGCAACACGTCGCGTTCCTTCGCGGCGGCGATTTTCGCAGGCCGCCACACGCTTTCGATCAACGCGCGTACGCGTTCCGGAGTCTTCGCCATCTGGTCGGCGAGCTTGTAATGCGCATAGGTCTCGTAGCCGAGCATGCGCGCGCTTTCGTCGCGCAGCCGGACGATCTCCGCTGCGATCGGGCGATTGTCGGTCTTGCCGCTGTTCTCGCCGCGCGCGATCCAGGCGCTGAACGCCTTCTCGCGCAGGTCGCGACGCGCGGAATAGGTGAGAAAAGGCTCGACGCTGGAGCGGGCGAGCGTGATCGCCCATTTCCCGGGGTGGCCGCGGTCGGCCGCCATGCGCGCCGCGGATTCGCGCAGCGATTGGGGCAGGCCGTCGAGGTCGCCGGACTCGAGCAGCATCAGCCACTCGGCTTCGTCGGCCAGCACGTTCTGCGCAAATTGCGCGCCGAGCGTCGCGAGGCGTGTCGAAATCTCCGCATACCGCTCCTTCTGCGCCGCATCGAGCAACGCGCCCGAGCGCACGAATCCGTCGTAGGTCAGCTCCAGCAGCCGTTTCTGTTCCGGCGTCAAAGGCAGGGCGTCGCGCTGTTTCCAGACCGCTTCGACGCGACGGAATAGATGCTCGTCGAGCCCGATCGCCGCGTAATGGGCGGCGATCTTCGGGGCGAGCTCGCGCTCGATCGCCTGAAGCTCGGGGGTCGATTCCGTGCCCGTGTAGTTCCAGAAGACGCCGCCGGTACGGTTCATCGCGTCGCCCGCCCGTTCGAGCGCGCCGACCGTATTGTCGAAAGTCGCCGGAGCCTGGTCCCCGGCGATCGCCGAGATTTCGGCATTGTGTTCGGCCATGGCCCGGTCGAACGCCGGGACGAAGTCGGCGGTCTCGATCTCTGCGAACGGGGGCAGGGCGAACGGACCATCCCACGGCCTGAAGAACGGGTTTTCGCGTCGGCTGGGGCTGTCGGACAAGGCGCTCTCTTCGATGCTGGGGGGAGAATCGTCCCGAAGATATAGGCGAGCGCCCTCGGGATGGCATTTTTTTGCTGCATGGACCTGCGGCCATTGCTATAGAGCGGCGCCCGAAGCGGCGGGGCGGCGCGCCCGCCCGCGCGCGGCTGTCGGCGCGGCTGCGGGCGTGGCGGAACTGGTAGACGCAGTGGATTTAGGTTCCACCGCCGCGAGGCATGGGGGTTCGAGTCCCTCCGCCCGCACCAGATTTTACGCCCGAGGCCGGTCCGGTCGGGGCCGATGGACGAGATTCGAGAAGGTTTCATGGCGATGCAGGTGACGGAAACGAGCGCTCAGGGACTGAAGCGCGATTACAAGGTGGTGGTGCCCGCGGCCGATCTTGCGGCCAAGCTCGAGTCGCAGCTCGAGGACATGAAGGGCAAGGTCCGCATCAACGGTTTCCGCCCGGGCAAGGTCCCGACCGCGCATATGCGCCGCCTCTACGGCAAGTCGATCATGGGCGAGGTCGTGCAGGAGGCCGTGAACGAGGCCAACCGCAAGATCGTCGAGGACAACAAGCTGCGTCTCGCCGGCGAGCCGAAGTTCGACATCGTCGGCGGCCAGACCGAGATGGAGCAGGTGCTCGAGGCCAAGGGCGACCTCGCCTTCACCGTCGCCGTCGAGACGCTGCCGTCGTTCGATATCGGCAAGTTCGACGACGTGACGGTCGACCGCTTCGTGGTCGACGTGTCCGACGCCGAGGTCGACGAGGCGATCAAGCGCATGGCCGACCAGCAGCGCGCCTACAACGACAAGGAAGGCGACGCGCCGGCCATCGCCAACGGCGACCGGGCGACGATCGATTTCGTCGGCAAGATCGACGGCGAGCCCTTCGAGGGCGGTTCGGGCGAGGGCATCGACCTCGTCGTCGGTTCGAAGAGCTTCATCCCGGGATTCGAGGAACAGCTCGAAGGCGTGAAGAAGGACGAATCCAAGACGATTTCCGTTTCGTTTCCGGAGAATTACGCAGCCGCCCGCCTCGCGGGAAAGGCGGCGACCTTCGACGTCACGGTCAAGAATGTCGCGGCGCCGGGCGAACTCGCCATTGACGACGAATTCGCGAAGAAGTTCGGCTTCGACACGATGGAAGCCTTCCGCGCGGCCGTACGCTCGAACATCGAGGCGGACATGGCGCGCGGCGCTCGCGTCCATACGAAGCGCCTGCTGCTCGACGCGCTCGACGGCCGTTATTCCTTCGAACTGCCGCAGGGGCTGGTCGAGCAGGAGTTCGACGGGATCTGGCGTTCGGTCGTCAACGAGCAGACCGCCGCCGGCAAGACCTTCGAGAGCGAAGGCACGACCGAGGAAAAGGCGCGCGACGAATATCGCAGGATCGCCGAGCGCCGCGTGCGCCTCGGCCTCGTGCTCGCCGAGGTCGGTCAGGAAGCCGGCGTCAAGGTCGAGGACGACGAGGTGACGAAGGCGCTCGTCGAGCGCATTCGCGCCTTCCCCGGCCAGGAGCAGGCGCTGTGGGATTATTACCGCAAGAACCCTCAGGCGCTCGGCGAGATCCGCGCGCCGTTGTTCGAGGAGAAGGTCATCGACCACATCCTGTCGCAGGCCAAGGTCACCGACAAGCACGTGACTCGCGACGAATTGGTCAAGATGGACCAGGACGGCGTCGAAACCGCCGCCTGACCGGTCCCGCCCGGAACGCAACGCCCCGGCTCGCCGGGGCGTTTGCATTTCCGCCTTGCCGAACAGGCGTCGAGGCGGAGAGCAGGTCTGTGAATGGGCCGGAGCGCCGCCCCTTTTCGTTCACCATGCCGACGCCTATGTTGATCGGCGAGCGCCGGATCGCATGCTAAAGTCCGGCGAATCGAAATCCACCAGCCGAGGCGCCCGATGCGCGATCCGATCGACGTTTACAATCAGTATCTTATCCCGCAGGTCATCGAAAATACGAGCCGTGGCGAGCGTGGTTTCGACATCTATTCGCGCCTGCTGCGCGAGCGCATCATCTTTCTGACCGGCCCGGTCGAGGACCATATGGCCTCGGTCATCATCGCCCAGTTGCTGTTCCTCGAGTCGGAAAATCCGAAGAAGGAAGTGGCGATGTACATCAATTCGCCGGGGGGCGTCGTGACGGCCGGCATGGCGATCTACGACACGATGCAATTCATCAAGCCGAAAGTATCGACCCTCTGCGTCGGTCAGGCGGCCTCGATGGGCTCGCTTTTGCTGGCGGCCGGCGACCCCGGCATGCGCTTCGCCCTGCCGAACGCGCGGATCATGGTTCACCAGCCGTCGGGCGGTTTCCAGGGTCAGGCGTCGGACATCCTGCGCCATGCTGAGGACATAATGAAGATCAAGAAGCGGCTCAACGAGGTGTACGTCAGGCACACCGGCCGCGACTACGACACGATCGAGCGAACGCTCGACCGAGATCACTTCATGTCCGCCGACGAAGCCAAGGAATTCGGCATCGTCGACGAAGTCTATACGAAGCGTCCGGACGACGCGCCGGCGACCCCGGTCGCCGCGGGATGAGTCGGGCGCCTCTGGCGCCGATGTTGCTGTGCGATGGAAGAAGGGTCGCGGCGTCCCGCTTCGGCGCCGCCTCGCTTGATCCCCCCGTCCGCCCGTGAT
>JAGWTW010000190.1 GCA_028868735.1 Hyphomicrobiales bacterium
CTGTCGGGCGAGCGACGCCGCCACCAGCGGCGCGAGCCGCCCGCTGAACGGCCTGACCGCCGCGGGCAGCCACGACGACGAATGGAGCAGCGCCAGTCGCGTAAGGCGATACGTCAGCAGGCCGGAGCCGGTCCAGAACAAAAGCGGCGCGAGAAAGGCCGTATAGTCGACCGCGGTCGCCGCCACGCCCTCGGGCGCAAGGACCAATCGGTATCCGGCTGCGGCCGACCGCCAGTAGACGAGAGCGGCGATCGCAAGCAGGAGGATATCGAAGTAGACGCCGCGCCACGGGCTGGACGAATCCGCGGCCACCCGCGTTCTGCGCGCGGCGATCGTCGAGAGTCGAAGGCCGAGCAAGGCCGGCGCCGCAATCGCGGAAACAGACAGCAGAAATGCGCCGATCGAAGCGCCGACGATCCATTGAACGACGCCAGGCGTCGCGAGATCAACGCTCAGCGCCGAGCGGGCCAGCGCCAGCGCGCCAACCCCGCCCGCCGCGCTTCCGAGTAGCGCCGTCAGCGTCGCGTCGCCGGCCGCCAGCCGCGAAATCTGCGCGAGCGACGCACCCCGCAGCCCAAGCAACGCGAATTCACGCTGTTGCCGCGCGGCGTCCGCCCGCACGATCGAAATCGTCAGCAGCAGCGCCAGGACGCCGGCCGGCAACCCGAGAAAGAGCAGCAGAACGCGGGCGAACAGCGCATCCTGGCGCACCGCGTCCAGGCGAGCGGCCAGATTGTCGCCGACCATCGCCTCGCCAGCGGCGCGAACCTCGAAATTGCGCGCCATGCCGGTCGCAGCGGTATAGGCGGCGTCCGGCGCCGACGGGAGCCGGGAGCGATCGACGCCGGCGTGAATCTGGAGGCGCGCGCCGCCGCCCGGGCGGGCGGCGGCCTCGGCAAAATGCGTTCGCCACAAATCCAGCGGCAGAAGAATGACATTGTCGGGCGGCGCCGTCGCCGACGGGCCCTTTTGCGGCCCGACCACCTGGAACATCGCGTCGGCGTTCGGCAAATCGACCACGCCGTCCACGGTGACGGTGAAAGGCGAGGCGCCGACAGGCGAAATCGTCACCGCGTCGCCAACGGTCGCCTGAAGGTTCGCGGCTGTCTGCTGCGCCAGAAGAACGCCGGCGCCAGTCCCGAGCAGGACGCGCATCTGACCCGGAAAGGTCCGCGCATAGTTCGCCGGCAACCCCACGACCTGGCCGCTCCCCGTCGTCTGCGTCGATCCGCCTGCCTGGCTTTCGAACGCTGAGGCGTCCGCATAGCCCACGGTCAGCGCGGTTCGAACCGGCGCGGATTGTCGCAGCTTGGCGGTCAGGGCCGCCGCGTCGGCGCCGGGGGTCAGGGCGACCTGCCAGTCGACGGGCACACCGCTCAGCGCGCGTGCGGTCATGGTCGAGGCGCTCGACAGGCTGAAAGCGCCGATTGTCCCGACGAGCGCGGCAGCCGCGACGACGCCGAGCGCCATCACCAGCAGCCGCGGCCAGCGTGTCGCCAGAATCCCTGTGAGCCAAATCCGGATCATGCGCCGCTCCTGTCGGGTTTGGACAATGTCACGCGTCCTTCTTCGATGACCCAGCGGTCGTCCATGAAATCCGCGACGGTTTCGTCATGCGTCGCGATCAGCAACGTCGTTTCCGATCCTTCGATGGCTTCGAGCAGCGACTCGAGCACCTGATGGCCGGTTTCGCGGTCGAGTTGCCCGGTTGGCTCGTCGGCGAGCAGCAGGACCGGGCGAGACACGAGCGCGCGCGCGATCGCGACCCTCTGCATCTGACCGCCCGACATCTGATCGGGCAGCTTGTCGGCGAGATCGGACAGCGACAGCCGCGCGAGCGCCTCCCCGGGGTCCATGGCGTCGGCCGGCTCGATGTCCATAAGTTCGAGCGGGAGACGGACGTTTTCGAGCGCCGTGAGAGCAGGGATGAGCGATGGGGTCTGAAACACGAATCCAATCTGCTGCGGCCGAAGCGGGCGTCCTGGATCGAAGCCTGGCCATGCGATCGACGATGTCGCATCCGGGTCGGCGAGGCCCGCCAGCAGATTGAGCAGCGTCGATTTCCCGCTGCCGGATCGGCCCATCAGCGCGATGCGCTGGCCGGCGCGAATGGCGCAGTCGAACGGCAGGACCGCATGAATTGTCTGCTCATCGGCGACAAAGCTGCGCGCGAGTCCGTGCGCCTCGATCAGCGTGCGTCCTCTATCGGGCGCGGCGCGATGCCTGCGATTTGCGCGTGCGGATTCCTTCGGCAGCGACATCGAGACCGAGATTCGGCCGTCCGATATCTGCATGATGCGCGAGGCCGAGGCCGCAAGCGCCGGACTATGGGTGGCGATCAGAGCGGCGCCGCCGGCCAGACGGCGCTTTTCCAGGAGATCGAGGATCTGCCGCTCGGTCTCCGCGTCGACCTCGGCGGTCGGCTCGTCAGCGATCAGCAAAGGCGGATCGTTGGCGAGCGCCACGGCCAGACCGGCTCGCGCCGCTTCGCCGCCCGAAAGCGTCGTTGGAAACGCGCCGCGTCGATGGCTCAGGCCGACCAGACGCAGCAGTTCGTCGATCCGCGCCGCCGCGTGCGGCCGCCCGGCGAGTCTCAATTGCAGATGAATATTGTCCGCGACCGACAGATGGCCGAACAGATTGCGGGACTGCGCCAGAAAGCCGATCGCACGCGCACGCAGAGCCGCGCGTTGCTCTTCCGGCCTGCGCGTCATGCGGATACCGTCGATGGTTACGACCCCTCCGTCAGGTTCGTCGATTCCGCCGACGCATGCCAGAAGCGTACTCTTGCCGCTACCTGAAGGACCGACCAGCGCGACCGTCTCGCCACGCGAGATGGCGAGGCTCGCGCCGCGCAGGGCCCGGACCTCCGCGTCACCGGGATGAAAGAAACGATAGAGATCGTCGACGACGAGAATGGACATGTCACTTCCACCTGAACGACTTGCTCATCAGCGCCCATTGATCGGCGTTGTCGGCGCCGGCGGGCGCCGAGAAAGTCAGTTCCGCGATCTTGCCGTTCCCGGAAAAATAGAAACGCTGGTTCTCCAACCGAATTTTCTTGCTGGTGACGGCATTGGCCTCCGAATTCGACGTGTATGTGATGCGGACGCCCGGGCCGGCCGGCAGGTTCACCCGTTCGATCTTGGCGATGTGCACCGCGTGTCCCGTACGTTGCAACTCGGGAGCCTGCCCGGAGCGAACGCTCTCCATCGTCAAGGCGGAGGCGGACGTCTGGATGGCCAGTTCTATCCGGTTGTATTTGTCCGTGAATGACGCGCCCGCCGTCGTGTCGGTGCGTCCCCAGCCTTCTGGAACCTTCAGCGACGCGCCTTGCTTGGCGACGAAGGTCACGAATTGCTGATTGTCGGGAATATCGCCCGGAGGATTGGCCTCCGGCGCGACCGCCTTTTCCTGTGCAATCGCGACGGACGGAGTCAGGCTCGCGACGGTTGTCGTTATGGTCAGCGCCATGACGATGGCCGCTGCGTTTCTTGCGATGGTCCGGACAACGATCATGGCGCACTCCACTGCCTTCGCGCGCACACATTGCGCACGCATGTCGTCTAGCAAACGAGAATGAGGAGAGAATGAGCTTGATGCCTATCTCGCGCGGCGGACGAGAACAGCTCCGAGCGCGAAGTATGCCCGATCGGCCAGGTCCGAAAATCGCTCCACGCCCTGACGCAGCGGGTTGAGCGCGAATGTCGCCGCAAATGCGAATCCGATCCCGGCGCCTCCCAGAATGTCGAGCGGGTAATGCGCCCCGAGAAAGACGCGCGCCCAACCGACAGCGAGCGCCGCCGCCAGAAGTATTGCGCCTGTCCACCGAGTCGCCGGCAAACGTGTGAGCCAAAGCGAGAAGGCGAGCGCGAACAGGACGGTCGCGTGATCGCTCGGAAATGACGAGTCCGCGACATGATGCAGGAAGTTGGGCGACACGCCATCCATGAACGGGCGCGGATGGA
>JAGWTW010000096.1 GCA_028868735.1 Hyphomicrobiales bacterium
CTCGGCGCCGCGCAGGGGTACGCGATCACGTCGCCGCGCCGCTTCGGCGCCATGCTGCGCGCATCGGCGGCGGCGCGGCTTGCCGACGACGCCTCGCGTTCCGTTCATGCCTTGGAGCCGCGGCTCAGCGCGCTGAACGGCCCCGGACGCGGCGAGCAGTTCGCGGCGGGCCTCGTCGCGCTCGGCTGCCTCGCCGCGGGTCTGATCGCCCCGCAGGGTTTCGCGGCGGTCCTTTGGCTGCTGCTGGCCGTCTCGTTCATCGCCGCCACGCTGACGCGTCTGTTCGTCACGGCGGCCTCGTTCGATCCGGAGCCGGAGGCGCCGCCGCTCGCCGATCCCGACCTGCCGGACTACACGGTCGTCGTCGCGCTCTATCACGAGGCCTCGGTCGCATCGGCGCTCGTGCGCGCGCTCGAGAAGATCGACTATCCCGGTATTATGGCGCAAACGCCACAAGAATTGAATCGCCTCCGCGCTTAAATTTCGGCGCATGACCGAGATACGCACAGTCACAACGCTGCGCAGGAAGCGCGACGAAATCCTCGCCGTCATTCGCCTGTACGAGCGCCAGCTAGATCAGGCTCGCGCCGATCTCGCGCACGTCAACGCGGCAATGCGGATTTTCCAGATAGACGAGCGAGAGCATTTGCCTGCCTATCTCGACATGCATCGCGTATTCACGCGCAAGGAGAAATGGCCGGTCATTGAGGCGGCGTTGCGCGAGGGCGTCCCGCTGACCACACGGGAGCTAGCCGTTCGTCTGATGCGCTGGAAGGGGCTGGATACGTCCGACGCGGTTATGAGCAAGGCGGTGTCGAACCTTCTCATTCATTCGCTCAGGATGGCGCAGACGCGCGGCAAGGTCGAAATGATCGGCAAGCGGAAAGGTGTTTGTGTGTGGCAGCTGGCAGCGCGGCCTAGCGAACAACCATCACTAAGCATATAATCAAAATCGGAATGGTACGCTTTTGGACTTATCATCAGATCATGTCATTGATTTTTAACAACTTATATCGATCTAAGATAAAATACAGACCATATCGACTCTTGGTCTGAAATCGCGTAGCTTCCGACTCGCCGCTCGTCGCCGCTTTCGACCGTCCCTTTGTGCGCCTGCACGTGGGGCGCAGAGGGCGCTCCGGAGCGCTGGGCTTTCACCCAGCACCACGGAGAAACGACGATGGTTGTTTGTTCTTGGCCGAAGCCTGTGTACGTCGTGACGTACGTGAGGTTCCGGTTTGGCCGCTGGGAGCACGTTCGTGCTCACTGCCGGTCGTTTCCTACCTAAAGCGGGCCTGCTGAGGGATAGGTAACAAGAGGGCGACGAGCGGCACCACACACTAATTCGGGTCTCTTTGTCAACACGTCCGCGCGTCAAAGGGCAAGT
Source organism: Hyphomicrobiales bacterium (assembly GCA_028868735.1). Classification (GTDB taxonomy): domain Bacteria; phylum Pseudomonadota; class Alphaproteobacteria; order Rhizobiales; family Beijerinckiaceae; genus JAJXWB01. Next base: position 1,388 of record JAGWTW010000096.1, read on the forward strand.
GATTGCTGGCCTGTCGTCAGCTTCGTGTTAACGCGAGTTGGCATGTGAAATTCGCGCTTTTCTTCTAAAACCTCAGCGACGGTCAAAAACTGAATCCTCGGATATTGGACCCCTCCATATTCGAACATACCCGCCGTTGCTGCTTCGTCGCGCATCGCCTTTGAAGCTGGAACCATACTCAAAAATCCTGCCATTTCAGCATTGGTCTCGCGCTCCAACACCCCGCGTAAATCTCTAACGTCAGTTGGCCGAACGTGTTTACCTCCCTTCACCTGGATCATCATCTCGCGAAGGCCGTCGCGCGTCTCAAAATAGATGCGCCCATCTATTCCGCGGTCGGCGCTCTTTCTCTGCATAGGGAAGCCACCAACACGCTCGACAAACCAATTTTGGAATGTCGACGGGTCTTTGTTGAACAATTCCTGTGCGCCATCCACGCTAGTAGGAATCCCATCGACGGTGAAATGTGCGCCTTCGACCAAGCGATAGCGCTCGGTCAAAACCTCCCTCACTAGTTTGACGGAGAGGATTGCGATGTCACACCCGATCCATTTCCGGCCAGTTTCCTCAGCCGCATAGATCGTCGTTCCGCATCCACAAAATGGATCGAACACGATGTCGCCCTTGTTTGTCGACGCTTCAATGATCCTCTTGAGCAAAGCGACGGGTTTCTGAGTCGGGTAGCCTAGACGATCCTTTGAATGCGACGACAGAGGTCCGATGTCCGTAATGATGTCTTGTATGCCAACGCCGGGGTTCTCGTCAGAATAGCGTTTTTGCTGAGGCACAGTGCCGCGCGTAGGCCAATAGACGAGCCCAGCCTCATCCAACAAATCGAGCTTTTGCTGCGTCGTCAGATCACTCAAATCGCGATCTGGATATGCGCCCTCTAAAGCACTTTTCGGCACCGCCCAATGACGCCCGGAGTCTGTAGGATCAACGCCGCGCCACGGCTTGCCAGAATCCCCGGTGCGAATTCCGGCTCCTGTCAGCGTCACAAGTCGGTAGCGGCCACGCGCGTCTTCAAATCGATAGAAGTCGGCAAGGTATTTCGGATCATAGTCCTGAAAAACCCTATTCCAAGTGTACTTGTCAGACGCGGTGTAAAAAAGGATCGTATCATGCACAGGTCCCCATCTTTTGGAGCCGCCGTGCGATCCAGTGCGCTTCCAAACAATCTCATTGCGAAAATTACCGTGTCCGAAAATTCCATCCATCATCACCTTGATGTAGTGGCTGGCGGTTGGATCGCAGTGAAGATAGATTGATCCAGTTGGTCGCAGGATGCTTTTCATATAGAGCAGCCGTTGCACCATAAATATCAGATACGCGAGAAGGTGCGGCTGGGTGTTCCGGAGCGCTTGCATCCACAGACGCCAGAAATCAACGTAATAGTCATCGATTCCATGTTCGCGCATTAGGACGGGCATCGACCGTGCAATGGCCTCTTTTTGCGCGTCCATTTCCCATGTGTCGCAGAATGCCTCGACCTGTTCAGGAACTGGCTTACCTGTCATCGTCTTATAGAGCAGGTTGTAATTTTGCTTTGAGTTGAAAGGAGGGTCTAGATAGATCAGGTCCACGGCATGCATTCCCATGCCCTGCATGATCGTGAGGTTGTCGCCGTACCATAGTTCGTTCTTGCGGCTCATGACGCCGCTCCAACAAACATGCGAACCGAGTCATTGAAGGCCGTTTTTGAGTTGCGGCGATTGTACTTGAAGCACGCTTCCGCGATGTACAGCGGCATATATTTCCGGCTGTAGTGATGATGCGAGCCGTACCACGCGCGCTTGATGAGCGCCCAGAAACTTTCGATGGTGTTCGTATGGATCATGCCGTCCGCATACGCGCGAGCGTGGCAGATCACAGAATGCAACATCGTTTCGCTGACAAGATTGTAGCCCTTGTATTCATCTGAAATGAGGATCGACCCGGCAGGGTCGACAAAGCGCGAAATGAACTTGGCAATGCCCTTCGCGGAAAGATCGCCGGGCTTCGCCACTTTCGCGACGACACGACCGCCGCGCTCGACTACGCCAATGACCGGCACTTTCTTGGTGCCGCGACCGCGCTTGTTTGGCGTGTCGTCGTTGCGCTTGTTGCCCTTACGCGGCTTGCCGCCGACGTAAGTTTCGTCGGCCTCTACTACGCCAAACAACAGGGCCTCTTGCGAAGGGTCGTTCGCCATCGCCGTGCGAACGCGATGCATCATGCTCCAGACGGTCGGACGGCGCATGCCGAGATCGCGCGCAATCTGATATGCGCTGGCCGATTTCTTCGCATTCAGCATCAGCGCGAGGACCAGAAACCAATCGCGGAGCGGAACATGGGTGCCGTGGAACAACGTGCCGACCGTGACGGAAAACGCGCGACCGCACGCATGGCATTGCCACCGACGCCCTTTGCGATCTGGGCTGGCGTGAGTGCCAACATCATCGCTTTTGCAGTAGGGGCAAACGGGCTTACCTTGCCACCTGACCTTTTCGAGGTGGTCAATTGCCTGCTCTTGAGTCTGAAACGATTGAAAGAGTTCGATGATGTTCATGACGCACCGTTTCCCGATGCGCTTACTGTAGCAGAATCAAGACTCTCGTCAAGTCCAAAAGCGTACTAGTCCGATCAAAATTGATCAGCGGGGTGGCAGCCCCGCTTGATCGATGCATGACAGTGCGACCTGCCGACTAGAGGAATCTAGCCGAAACGGGAAGTCATGTCATGCCTATTTCCACTGTTTTTCAGCCAAATCGGCAAGGCGTCTGGCGTCGGCTTTCACGCCTTCTGTCACGTCGCTTGCTTCATCCGCATAAAGCGCCGTCAATGCTGGATCGGAATACATATTTCCAACAGCCCGAAGCACGGTTGCCGACATATCATCTAACGCACGCTCTAGGTCACGAAGACTGTCAGCAATTGATAAACGACCGACTTTCACAGGAATTAATAGAGCGTGCGTCAAAACGAGGCGTTCAAAGATGAGCGTGCGAAAGTTTGCGCGAAATTGTTCGACCTGATCCGATTCAGACATGATTTTCTCCCCGTTAAAGGGAGCATGCTATCAGGCCGCCCGGCTGCGCTGCCAATAGCCGGCGAAATCGACGGACGGCTTGCGGCCGAGGGCGAGGCCGGCGACGCGATAGACCTGTTCACCGTTTGACAGCCGGCGATGATCTTCGCGCCAAGACGCTTCCTGCGCATAGCGGAGGAGATAGGCGCCGGCGACGTGATGGTGATGGCCGATTTCCGCGCGGCGCATCCGGCTGAAAAATTCCTCAGCCCAATTCGTACAGGCATCGTCGTAGGAATAGGCTTCCTCATGATTGATGCGGCGCATCTCAAAATGCTCGCTCAGGCCATCCCATGACTTCGCTTCGTCGGCGTTGATGACCGTTCCCTTGCGGACGCGCTTGCGGATGAAGTCGAGCGCGTGACTTTCGCTCTTGAACACCGCCGGGAGCGAATGACCGTTGCGCTCGCGGATCACGACGACAACCTGACGCTTGCCGTTCTGGTTCTTGGCGAAGCGACGATCGCGGCGGTTCTCGCGCTCGTTGGCGGGCTTCACATAGCCGCCGAAATAGCCGCCATCCACTTCCGCGACCTTGCCCTCGCCGCCGACGACGCGACCGCGCAATTCCTCAGCCATCGCCTCGCGCAGTTTGTGGAGGAGGACGAATGCGGCCTTGTAGGAGATCGCCAGATCGCGCGAGAGGGCGAGCGCGCTCTTGCCCTTCACTTCATTGCAGAAGATCGCGATAGCCGCGAGATAGCCGCGCAGGGGAAGCTTGTGCGAGGCGAACAGCGTTCCGCTCGTCAGCGTGAAATCCTTGACGCAGGCGCGGCAACGGAAGCGCAGGGCGCCCGTGGCGCGGCGAGCCTCATAGGCATTCAGGCCGCCGCAATGCGGGCAGACCGGAGCGCCGTCCGTTTCTGGCCAACGGACCTTGGCGAAAAGCTTCTCGGCTTCCGCGTCCGACATGCGGAACACCTGAGCGAGGCTCAGGGTCTTTGCCGGCTTGGAGAGGAGAAAGTGTTGCGCCACGTCGAATGTTCCCGAATGTGAGAACATTCTGCCAGATATAATATCATTGTCAATATGAAAATCTCAGATATGATATCTTTCTGTCAGATGCAGGGAGCTATCATGGCTGATCTGGACGAACGCGGGTTGCCGACGACGATCAAGGACCTAGAGAAGGATTGGGCCGGCCGCGCCGCCAGGTATCTGAAGGCCGAACTGAAACGGGCCGACGTGACCTATGAGGAGTTGGCGTCCCGGCTGAATGCAAAAGGATGGGAGGAGACGAAAGCCAGCATCGCCAATAAGCTCAGCCGGGGCGCGTTCACCGCCACGTTTTTCATAGCGACATTGGCAGAGATCGGATGCAGCACGGTTCGGATCGAAGACATTTAGAATCTTCAATTTCGTGGGCGATGAAAGATATACTCGTGCAGGTTGTTTTTGTCTGCACCTTAGCAATCATCATCACGTTTTTTGCTAGCAGGCCAAAATATGATGAGCAGCGCAGCAATGATGCTCAAGGAATAGCAACACATCAAAAACAGCCAGAATCCTTCTGGGAGAAGACGAGTTCCGATCCGGTCGCTACTTTCACTGCGGCGCTGGCGATTTTGACTGCCGGACTCGTTATCGTTTCCGCTGTCCAGATCAGGTTTTTGATCCGCGCGGACAATACCGCCAGAGACGCCGCAAGGGCCGCAAGCGATTCTGCGAAAGCTATGACCGCTAGCGAGGGGGCCTATATTGTTTCCGACGTCCCGAGCAGATCGAGAATTGATAAGCCTGTCTATTTTCAATACATCCCAGCGGCCGATGTGAACGCCGCACCGATACTCGACGACACTTACATCTGTGTTGTCATGACATTCCTCAATTATGGGAAAACACCCGCGACGATCATCGGATTTCGGGCGGGGCTCGAAATCGATATGGCCGCTCCGTTTGACAGTGAGTTTTTCGATAAGGCTACGGTCAATGATTTTATGATCGATCCGGACGTGATGCGACAAAACGAGCCTGTTTCGACAATACCTATTGGAAGGAAAGTCGAAAGCGCTACTGAACTGGACCGGCAACTCCGCGCGGCGCGTCAAAATCTCTGGCTTGCTGGATACATCCGGTACGAAGACGTTTTTGGTAAGCAGCGAACAACCGATTTTTTGTGGCGGTATGACCGTCGTGTAAACAGGTTTCGCCGGCAGCACATTCTCAAGGATGAAAAAACATAGCGCGCAACGCGCTGCGCCGAACACGGGCGCCGACTCCGCTACATCAACTCCTCCTCGCTAGGTGGCGATGATCGCGCGGAAAGCTTGTGGCGTTTGCGCCATAATACCGGACTATCCGCGCGCCCGGCTCGACATCAAGTTCGTCGTCGAAAGCGACGATCCCGACACGTTCGCAGCCCTCGCGGCCGTGCTTCCCGGCGCGGAATACGACCTCATCGTCGCCCCGCCCGGCCTGCCGCGCACAAAGCCGCGCGCGCTCGACATCGCGCTGCCGTTCGCGCGCGGACGCCTACTCGCCGTCTTCGACGCGGAGGATGTGCCGGAGCCAGACCAGTTGCGGCGCGCCGCGGCGCGCTTTGCGCGCGCCGGCGCCGATCTCGGCTGCGTGCAGGCCCATCTTGCGATCGACAATGCGCAGGACAACTGGCTCACAGGTCTCTATGCGCTCGACTACGCCGCCCTGTTCGAAGTCATAAATCCCGGCCTCGCCGCGCTGGATTTTCCGATGCTGCTCGGCGGAACCTCGAACCATTTTCGCACGGACATTCTGCGCAGCATCGGCGGCTGGGACGCCTGGAACGTGACCGAGGACGCCGATCTCGGCCTGCGTCTGGCGCGCTGCGGCTATCGTGTCGAAACCTTCGACTCGCAAACGTTCGAAGAAGCGCCGAACGCAGTCCGCGCATTTTTGCGCCAGCGCGTGCGCTGGATGAAGGGCTGGATGCAGACGGCCTATGTCCATCTGCGCAGTCCCCGCGCGCTCTGGCGCAATCTGCGGCCGCTCGCGTTCGTCGTCACGATCGCGACATTCGTATCCGGCGTATTGTCGCCGCTGCTGTGGCCGTTCTTCCTCGTCGGTCTCGTCGCAGACGCATGGAGCGGCGTGCTGTTCGCGCCGCCGAATCTTGCGGACTATGTCGTCGACGTGAGCGCCTGCGCGCTCGCGATCGCCGGGGTCGCGGCCATGGTCTGGCCGGCGCTCGTGGGCATGCGTCGCCAAAGCCTCGGCGGCCTCGCCCCGCTGCTCGCGCTGTTGCCTGTGTGGCACATCCTCCTCTGTCTTGCCGCGTGGCGCGCGTTGTTCGATCTCTGGCGCAACCCGCACGCCTGGGCGAAGACGACCCACGGCGTCGCGCGCGCGCGCAGTCGCCCGCGCTACCGCCAGTCGATCAGCCGCGCTTCGAGCGCGCCGATCGCGCGCGCGACCACAAGGCCGATCAGCGAGAGAACGACGACGCCGGCCAGCAGCTGATCGGTCTGCATCAGATTGCCCGCTTGCAGCACGAATGCGCCGATGCCTTTTTCGGCGCCGATCATTTCCGCCGAGACGACGAGCAGCAGCGCGATCGAGGAGGAAATTCGGAATCCCGCGAGGATCGACGGCAGCGCCCCCGGCAGCACGACCTTGCGCACGATGTCGCCGAACGGCAGTCCGAAACTCTGCGCCATCCGGATGAGATTGCGCGGCACGGAATCGACGCCGCTCGCCGCCGAGATCGCGGTGGGAAAGAAAACGCCGAGCGCAATGGTGGCGACTTTCGAGCCTTCGCCGATGCCGAACCACAGGATCATCAAAGGCAGCAGCGCGATCTTCGGAATCGGGAACAGCGCGGACACGATGGAGAAGCCGGCCGAACGCGCAAAGCTGAAAAGCCCCATGCCGAGCCCGAGCGCGAGGCCCGCGACGACGCCGAGCGACCAGCCCGCCAGAATGCGCAGCACCGAAACGCCGACCTGCGACAACAGATCGCCGTGTACGACGAGCTGATAGAGCGCGGCGGCGATCGCGAGCGGGCTCGGCATGAACAGCGGGGAGACATGAAGAATGCTCGTCGCCGCCTGCCAGAGCGCAATGAGGCCCAAAAGCGCGACAGCGCCGCCCGCGCGGCTCATGCGCGGCGCGAAGCCGCCGCCGCGGAAGGGAACGGGTTCGAGCCTCTCCGGCTTCACGGCGCCCGCTCCGCGACCGTCTCGCGTTCGGCTTCGGCCGCCTCGCCGCGGATCATGTCCCAGAGGTCCGCGCGCCAGCGCGCGAGCGTTTCCGCATGGGCGGGATCGCGTCTCTTCGCGCGCGGAACCGGCGCCTGCGAAATCGCGCGGATGCGGCCGGGCCGCCGCGAAAACACGATCGCGCGATCGGCGAGCCGCACCGCCTCGTCGAGATTGTGCGTCACGTAGAGCACGCTCATGTCGCCGTCTTCGAGCAGGCGCGACAGGTCGTCCATCAAGAGATCGCGCGTCTGGCTGTCGAGCGCGCTCAGGGGCTCGTCCATCAAGAGGACCGCCGGCCGCACGGCGAGCGCGCGCGCGAGGCCGACGCGCTGGCGCATGCCGCCGGACAATTGTTTCGGAAGCGCCGCCGCGAAATCGGAAAGGCCGGTACGCGCGAGAACGTCCGCGACGATCGTCTTCGTCTCGTGCGGCGAAAGCGCGCGATGTTCGAGCGCGAGCGCCACATTGCCGGCGACGTCGCGCCAGGGCAGAAGCGCGAAGTCCTGGAACACGAAGGTCAGCGGGTTGAGGCTCGCAGCCGGAAAGCCGCCCGCGCGCACCGACCCTGCGCTCGGTTGCAGGAGGCCGCCCGCGATCGACAACAGCGTGCTCTTGCCGCAGCCGGACGGCCCGACGATGGCCGCGATCTCGCCCGCGCCGACGCTGAACGACACGTCGACGAGAACGTCCAGCGCGCCGAACCGATGCGAAACGCCGTCGAGCGCGATTTCCGCCATCGTCAGCCCGTCACGAAACGTCTGTCGACCACCTGCTCGACGGTAAACCCCTTGTCGACGAATCCCTGCGCCTGATACCAGGCGATCTGCTTTTCGACGTTGGCGACGTCGAGCCTCGCTTCCGGATCGACATAAGCCAGCGTCTTCGCCACAGTCGCCGGCGGCTGGTTCGTATAGCGGCCGATGATCGCGAGCAGCGCGTCGCGGTTCGCCGCGGCGTCCTTGACGTTGAAAGCGTCGTGATAGGCGCGACAGCCGCGCCGGTAGGCGGAAAGAAAAGCGGCGATCGTTTTCTCGTCCGATTTCGTTTTCGCCGCGACGAAAGCCGCGCCGAGCTGCCAGGGCGCCTCGTCGCCGCCCCAGCCGAGCAGCCGCGCCGCGCCCGATGCGATGGCGCCTTCCGCGCCGGTCGCCGGCAGGATCGCGCCGTCGACCGCGCCGCCCTTCAGCGCGGCGACGACGTTCGACATGGATTGTAGCGGAACGAATTTCACGTCCGAAATCGGAAATCCGTATTTTTCCGCGAGCAGCCCGGCCGCGAAATGGAAGCTCGAGCCGACCTGCGTGATGCCGATGCGGCGCCCCCTGATGTCTTTCGGCGCCTGAAGCGCGGCGCCGTTCGGCTGCGCGGTCGCGAGATAAGCGTCGAGCGGAAAGCCCGGAACTTCGCGCGACTGGCCTGCGATAACGGCGAGCGCGCCCTTGCCCGCGAGATTGAACAGGCCGGCGGTGAAGGCGGTCACGCCGAAATCGACGTCGCCGGAGGCGGCGGCGACCGCGATCGGCTGCGCTGCGTCGAAGAAGACGAGTTCGACGTCGAGGCCGGCGTCTTTGAAGAAGCCTTCGTCCTGCGCGATGAAGACGGGCCCCGATGAAGCGAGGCGCAAGACGCCGACGCGGATCTTTTTAGATTGTGCGAACGCAAGGCAGGGGAGCAGCGCGCTCGCAAGGCCGGTTGCGAGCACGGCGCGGCGCGTGGCGAAACGGTTCATGGCGGCTGGTCCAGTCTCAAAACACTGCGGGCCGACCTGAGTTACACGGAGAGGGCGAGCCTGTCACATCCCCAGATAGGCCGCGCGCACGCGATCGTCTTTCAGAAGATCGGCGCCGGCGCCCGACATGACGATGGCGCCGTTCTCCAGCACATAGGCGCGCGAGGCGATCTCGAGCGAGGCGGCGACGTTCTGTTCGACCAGCAGACAGGCAAGGCCCTGTTTGTTGAGGTCGACGATCGTGTCGAGCACGGCGTGCGTCATGGCGGGCGAGAGGCCGAGCGAGGGCTCGTCGAACATGACGAGCTCCGGCTCGCCCATGAGACAACGCGCGATGGCGAGCATCTGCTGCTCGCCGCCGGACAAGGTGCCGGCCGCCTGCGCCAGCCTCTCTCGCAGGCGCGGAAACAAGGCGAGCATCCGCTCCATGTTCTGCGCGCGCCGCGCCCTGGCGCGGGGGAGCATGCCGCCCGTCAGCAGGTTTTCGCGCACGCTGAGCGTCGGAAACACCTGCCGTCCCTCCGCGACCTGGCCGATTCCGAGATTGCAGACGATATGGCTGTCGAGGCCGGCGATGTCGCGCCCGCGAAAGACGATGCGTCCGCGCTTCGGCCTGATCATGCCGGCGATGGCGCGGATGAGCGATGTCTTGCCCGCGCCGTTGGCGCCGACGATGGCGACGATCGCGCCTTCGTCCGCCTGCAGGCTGACGCCGGACAGCGCTTGCGCGTCGCCATAGAAGAGATCGAGGTCCTCGACGCTGAGCATCAGTGCGCCGCCTTCATGCCGAGATAGGATTCGATCACTTTCGGATCGCGGGTCACTTCGTCCGGCTTGCCCTCTGCGATGCTCGCGCCGTGATGAAGCACGTGAACGCGGCCGGCCAGCGCCATGACGGCGCGCATGACGTGCTCGATCATGACGATAGTAAGATTGTCGGCGCGGTTGATTTCGCGCAGCACCGCGACCATGCGATCGGTTTCGGTCGGTCGCAAGCCCGCCATCACCTCGTCGAGCAAGATGAGCTTCGGCTTCGTCGCCAGCGCGCGCGCGACTTCCAGCCGCTTGCGGTCGGGCAGGGTGAGACTGCCGGCCTTCTGCCCGCGCTTGTTGTAGAGATCGAGTTTGCGAAGGATGTCTTCGCCTTGCGCGCGCGCGCGCGCCATGTCGGGCGCGCGCAACATGGCGCCGATCGCGACATTGTCGGAAACGCTGAGGTCGGGGAACGGCTTGACGATCTGGAACGTGCGCGCGATCCCGGCCGCGCAGATCTGTTCCGGCGCCTTGCGGTCGATGCGCGCGCCCTCGAAGCGGATTTCGCCATCGTCCGGCGCGAATGCGCCGGCGACGAGATTGAAGAGCGTCGTCTTGCCCGCGCCGTTCGGTCCGATGACGGCGTAGATTTCGCCTGACTCCACCGACAGCGAAACGTTGTCGACGGCGGTAAGGCCGCGAAATCGTTTCGTGACGTCGACGATTTCGAGCAGCGCGCTCATTCCGCACGCTCCTGCAGGCCGAGCTTTCGAGAGAGCCAGGGCCAGAGCCCGCTCGGCGTGCCGGCGATGATCGCCATGAGAAGCAGGCCGTAAACGAGCGCCTTGGCGCCCGGCGCATTGACGCCGAGCGCGGTGAGCCCGTCCGTCAGCGCCTCGCCGAGCGGCACCAGCAGAAAGGATCCGACGATCGGTCCGAACAGCGTGCCGACGCCGCCGACGATCGGCGCGAGGATAATGTCGATCGAGCGCGACATTTCCAGGACCTGCGCCGGGAACAGATTATTGGTCCAGAAGGCGGTGAACACGCCGCCCACGGACGTCAGGGCGGCCGAGATGAACAAGGCCTTGAATCGCGCGCGCGTCACATCGACGCCGAGCGCGCGTGCGGCCTGCGGATCCTCGCGGATCGCGAGCAGCGCGTAGCCGAGTTTCGAGGCGCGCAGCGCCGCTGCGGCCGCCAGCGCCGCCGCGGCCATGGCGAGCGCGACGTAGTAGAAGAAAACCTCGCCGCCGCGCAGGTTCCACCATTGATGCTGCGTGGCCGAACTCACCGGCAGGAAGAAGCCCGCGGCGCCGCCGACGAACGGCCAGTTGTCGAAGCCGATGCGCACGATCTCGGCGAAAGCGATCGTCAGCAACGCGAAATAGACGCCCTCGATCCGGAATCGGAATCCAAGCCACCCGATGGCCGCGGCGAGGGCGATGGCGGCGGCGATCGCGACGAAAACGCCCGCCCACGGGCCGATCCCGTAATTGACGAACAGGACGGCCGAGGCGTAGGCGCCGACGCCGAGATAGGCCGCGTGCCCGAGCGACAACAGGCCGCAGAAACCCATCAGGATGTTCCAGGCCTGGCCGAGATAGGCGCCGAGCAGCGCAAGCAGGATGATCGACAGGATGTAGCGGTCGACGAGGAAGGGCGCGGCAAGCAGCGCGGCCGCGAGAAGCGCCAGCGCGATCGCGCCGCGCCTTGTCAGAAAAGCGAACATGCCGTTCACGCCTCGGCCTTTCCGAACAAGCCCTGGGGCCGCAAGGCGAGAACGAGCACGAGCAGGCCGAACGAGACCATGCTTTTGATCGCCGGCGAGACGATCACGCTCGCCAGCGCTTCCGTCGCGCCGATGAGCAGACCGCCGGCGAGCGCGCCGGTCATCGAGCCGAGTCCTCCGACGATGACGATGGTGAAGGCGAGCAGGGTGAGCGATGGGGCGAGCAGGGGCGTCATGTCGGTCAACGCCATCATGATCGCGCCGGCCGCCCCGACGCAGGCGAGCCCCAGCCCGAACGAAATGGCGTACAGGCGCTTCACGTCGAGTCCGACGACCGCCGCGCCCGTCAGATTGTCGGCGGCGGCGCGGATCGCGGTGCCGGTCATCGTATAGCGGAAGAAGGCGAACACGGCGGCAGTGGCGACGAGCGCGGCCGTCGCGCCGTAGACGCGCGTCTTGTCGATCAGCACGCCGCCGAGCGTGTAGGAATCGAAAGAGTAGGACAGGTCGACATGTTTCGACTCCGGTCCGAACGCCAGCAGCAGGCCGTTGGTGATGACCAGCGACACGCCGACCAGCAGGATGAACTGCTCGTGCTGCGGCCGCGTGACGAACGGCTGCACGATCGCGCGTTGCATGAGGTAGCCGACGGCGAAGAAGACGGCCGCCAGCGGCAGACTTGCGGCGATCGGGTCGACGCCGGCGAGCCCGAACAGCACGAAGGCGCAGTACATGGCGAGCACCGCGAATTCGCCGTGCGCGAAATTCACCACGCGAACGACGCCGAAGATGACCGACAGGCCGAGCGCCATCAGGCCATAGACGAGGCCGGTGAGCACGCCCTGGATCAGGACTTCGGCGTAGAGGGAGAGCGACATCGGAATTTGCCCGGGCGCCGTCCCCGACGCCCGCGGCGCGGGCGATCGGGGACTGGGAAGCGACTATCGGATCACCGATCGATGGTCCGCATCGAAAGGCCGATCGATCACTTGCGCCCTTGCCAGGACGGGAACGGCAGGACCGGCTTGGTCACTGCCACGTCGCCGGGATAGACGACCACGGGCTTCTGGCCGATGTTCTGCACCGAAGCCGAAAGAATGTTGGGATTGTCGCCCTTGTCGTTGAAGGCGATCGGGCCGCCGATCATCACGTGATCCTTGATGTTGGTCTCCTTGATCGCCTTCATGAGCGTCGCGCCGTCGGCGGAGCCCGCGCGCTTGAACGCGTCGGCCGCGACGAGCAGCGCCTCGAAGGTGAAGCCGGAGTTGAAACCGTCGAGGTCGAAGCGGTGCTTGGGATTGGCCGTCTTGAACGACGCTTCCAGCGCCTGCGTCATCTGCGATTTCACGTTGAACCACGGAATATTGTAGATGTAGTAGTCGGCGTAGGGGCCTACCGCCTGGAAGAACTCCTCGTCGTAGAGGCCGGGCGAACCGGGCGACATGATCGCTTTCGGTTCGAACTTCTGGCGCACCATGTCGCGCGTCAGCTTGATCGCGTCGCCGGCGCGCGTGACGATCAGGAGCAGATCCGGATTGATCCCGCGCACTTTCGTCACCTCGACCGAGAGGTCCTGGGCTTTCGGATCGTAGGCGATGCTCTCGACGATCTTGAACGGCATGTTCAGGGTCGGAAAAATCTTGTCCATCGCCTGCGACTGCGCCGTGCCGAAAGTGTCGTTGGCGTGCAGGAATACCGCCGTCTTGAATTCGAGGTTTGCGGTCTTGGCGACTTCGGTGATGAGCTTGAGGCCCTGGGTGACAAGGCCCGGGCCGGTCATGAAATTGCGCACGAGATATTGATATCCCTGCCCGGTGAGCTGCGGCGCAGACGCGATGTTGCAGATCAGCGGCGTCTTGCGCTGTTCGGCGACCTGGGCGATCGCCAGCGTATTGCCGGACTCGAACGCGCCGATCAGGCAATTCGCGCCGTCGTTGATCGCCTTTTCGGCCTGCGTGCGCGACACGTCGTTGGAGGATTCGGTGTCGATGTGGATGATGTCGACATTGTAGCCGAGGTCGGCGAGCACCTTGGTCGAGGCCAGCGCGCCGCGGTAGCAACTCTGGCCGGCCTGGGCGAAGAAGCCCGAGCGCGGGAGCATCATGGCGATCTTCGGGGTTTTGGCCTGGGCGCGCACGACGGCGGGGGAGGCGATCACGGCGCCGGCGCCTGCGAGCACGCTGCGGCGGTCGATCAGTCCAGTCTTGTGGGTCACCTTGATTCTCCGGTGGTCTGGCCGCCTTGCGCGGCGGCGAAAACATACAGGCGGCCCTTGCCGACGCAAGTCTCCTGGGCGCGCCTCGGCGTTTCGCGCTGCGGCAATTCGTCAGATCGGGGGTCAGACCTGCGGGTCGTCGATCAGCGGATCGGGCTTGGCCAGTTCCTTGAGCGCGATCATGTCGGTCACGACGATCTCGCGGCCGCGGGCGTCGACGCCGTGCTGGGCGAGCACGGCGAATGTGCGCGAGAGGTTCTCGGGCGTCGTGCCGAGATGGGCGGCGAGCTTGCGCTTGTCGAACGGCAGCCGCATGCGCCCGTCCGGCTCCATTTCGCGCAGGAGCCAGTTGGCGAGCCGCTCGGCGGTCGGACGGAACTGCCGGTTCTTCAGCTCCTTCAGCACGCGGCGATAGGCGATCGCCAGTTCGCCGACGATGGCGCGCGCAAAGGCGGGATCGGCGGCGATCGTGTCGCGCACGCGCTCGGCCGGAATCATCAGGATGCGCGAGGGCATGAGCGTGCGTGCGGAATTGAGATAGGCGGCGTCGCGCGCGACCGCTGCGAGAATGAACGTCGAGAACGGACGCAGAAGCGAGAAGCCGAGTTCGTCGCCCTCGCGCCGCGAGTAGAGCTCGACCATGCCTTCGACGACGACGTGCAGGAAATCCGGCCGGTCGCCTTCGTTGACGAGTTCGACATGCGCTGGAAATCGCTGCAACAGCGCGTCCGACGTCAGCCCGTCGAAATTCGCCGCCTCCATGTCGCGAAACAGCGGCAGCGTCCGCACGTGCTCGATGTCGGCGGCGCGCAAGGCCCTAACCTCCCTGCGCTTCCAGTTCCATGTCGCGCGCGGACAGGTCTTCGCTCGTCATCTTCGAATAGACGCGCGCCATCTCGCGCATCAGGAATTTCGCGGGCACGTCGTGAAACGCGCCGTGATCGACCTCGTAGCGCATGAACATGCGCCCGGCGCCGTCGAACTGGTGCAGCAGCGCGTCCTCGCGGCCGTCGAAATCGAGCGGATGCACGCCGAGCTTTTCGCAGAGAGAGGCGTTGAAGGTCGGCGTCGCCTTGCGCCAGTCGCCGTCGACATGCACTTGCGTGAAGCCGTGCCAGGTGAAGAGGTCGGTGCCCATGCTCTCGCGCAGCTTCGGCGTGGTCAGATGATTGCGCACGTCCGCGAAGCCGACGCGGGCCGGAATGCCGTGAACGCGGCAGGCCGCCGCATAGAGCGCGGCCTTGCCGACGCAATAGCCGTTGCCGGCGGCGGCCACGCTGGAGGCGCGAAACGTCTCCGGAACGGTCATCTTCACGTAAGGATTGTAGCGGATCCCGTCGCGCACGGCCTTGTAGAGCGCGGCGACCTTCTCGCGGGCGCCGAGGACGTCCGGCGCGTGTTCGCGCGCGAACGCGATCACGGCGGGATGATCGGAATCCACATATTCGGCGGGGTCGGTGTAGAGGCGCGCCTCGGAGTCGGAAAGAATGTCGGTCATGCCGCTTTCTAGCAGGCGCCGTGCGGCGAATTCAAATCAGCCGTTCCGGTAGTCCACCTGCATCAGGTAGAGGCCGCAGGCCGGCGCCACCGCGCCGCAGCGCGCCCGGTCGCGCGCCACGAGCGCGGACTTCAGATCGCCGGCCGTCCATTTGCCCGAACCGACATGCTCCAGCGAACCGACGATCGAGCGCACCTGATGGTGCAGGAAGGACAGCGCCGAGGCGCGGATTTCGATCTCCTCGCCGAGGCGCGTCACATCGAGCCGGTCGAGTGTGCGTATCGGAGAATTGGCCTGGCACTCCGCCGCGCGAAACGTCGTGAAATCGTGCCGGCCGACCAGCGCCTGCGCCGCCGCATGCATGGCCTGCGCATCGAGCCTGCGCGCGACGTGCCAGACGAAGCCGCGCTCGTGAACGGGCGGGGCGCGTCGGTTGAATATGCGGTAGAGATAGTGCCGCTTCGTCGCCGAGAACCGCGCCTCGAAAGTTTCGTCCACGCGCTCGGCGCGCGCGACCGCGACGGGAAAGAGCCGCAGATGCGCGTTGAGCGCGTCGCGCAGCTTGTCTGCGCGCCAGTCCCGCGCGAGGTCGACATGCACGACCTGGCCCCTGGCGTGGACGCCGGCGTCGGTGCGGCCCGCCGCCTGGATCGGCGCGAAGGCGCCGGTCAGGCTTTCGATTCCCCGCTCGACCGCCTCCTGCACGGAAAGCCCGTTGGCCTGCCGCTGCCAGCCGACGAAGGGCCGCCCGTCATATTCGATCGTGAGCTTGTAGCGGGGCATCAGCCGAGCTTGGCGCCGACCATGAGCCGCGCGCCTCTCGCGAAATCCGCGAAAGCCATCGGCGCTTTGCCGCCGCGCTGCACCTGGACGAGTTCCACCGCGCCTTCGCCGCAGGCGACCACGCCGTCGCCGATCAGCGTTCCCGGCGCGCCCGATCCGTTCGCCAGGCGGGTGCGGAGAACCTTCACGCGCTCCTTGCCCTTGCCGAGATCGGCCTCGAACCAGGCGCCGGGGAAGGGCGAGAGCCCGCGGGCGAGGTTGTGGACCTCCGGCGCCGGCTTCGCAAAATCGAGGCGCGCCTCGGCCTTGTCGATCTTGGCGGCGTAGGTGACGCCGGTCTCCGCCTGCGGCTGGAAGACGAGCGATCCGCGCGAAATCGCGGCGAGCGCGCGGGCCGTCAGATCGGCGCCGACCTTCATCAGCGCGTCGTGCAATTGCCCGGCCGTCATGTCCGGTCCGATCGCGACCCGCTCGGCCATGCCGACCGGCCCGGTGTCGAGCCCCTCGTCCATCTTCATCACCATGACGCCGGTCTCGCGGTCGCCGGCCATGATCGCGCGCTGGATCGGCGCCGCGCCGCGCCAGCGCGGCAACAGCGAGGCGTGCAGGTTGAAGCAGCCGAGATCAGGCGCGTCCAGGATCGGCTTCGGGAGAATGAGGCCATAGGCGACGACGACGGCGCAATCGGCTTCGTGCGCGGCGAATTCGGCCTGCGCCTCCGCATTGCGCAGGCTTTTAGGCGTGAAAACGGGAATGCCGAACTGCTCGGCCGTCCTGTGAACCGGCGAAGGCCGCAGATCCATGCCGCGGCCGGCGGGCTGCGGCGCGCGCGTGTAGACCGCGCAGACCTCGTGCCCCTGGCCGACGATCTCCGTCAGCACGGGAACCGAGAAGTCCGGCGTGCCCATGAAGACGACGCGCACCGGACGGCCTCAGAGTTCGCGGTCGTCGTGCGGCGGGTGGCCGGGCTCGTTGGCGGCGTGCTTGGACGCCTTCACGAACTTCTTCCACACCCGCTCGCGCTTCAGGCGCGAGATGTGGTCGATGAAGAGCACGCCGTTGAGATGGTCGATCTCATGCTGAAGCGCGGTCGCCAGCAGGCCGTCCGCCTCGAGTTCGTTTTCACGGCCCTGCGCGTCGAGATAGCGCGCCTTTACGCGCGATGGACGTTCGACGTCTTCGTAATATTCGGGGATCGACAGGCAGCCTTCCTGATAGACCCGCTTTTCCTCCGATGACCAGACGATCTCCGGATTGACGAAGCAGATCGGCTTCTTGTCCTCGCCTTCCTTCGACGTGTCGATGACGACGACGCGTTTCGGCACGGCGATCTGGATCGCGGCGAGGCCGATGCCGGGCGCGTCGTACATCGTCTCCAGCATGTCGTCCATCAG